>DASUPH010000402.1:0-3515 GCA_036276275.1 Candidatus Limnocylindrales bacterium | reverse complement strand
CCGCGCAGCCAGAGCTCGACGATCACGCCCGACCGATCCCGTGCCGGCTTCCGGCCGCGGGGCAGCTCGCGGCTCGCAACGAGCGGCGTCGCGGGCAACGCGGGAGTGGCTGAGGCGCTCACGAGGCCATCACAGCATGCTCACGTCGCGGCCGCGCCGGCCGCGATTGATGAACCAGACGTAGAACGTGACGCTGACGAGCATGATGGCGACGAGGATCACCGCCTGGGCCGAGCCCGCCGGCCAGTTGCGGGCCTCCAGGAAGCGCAACACGAGGGCGCTGCCGACCGTGAACACCTGGCCGTAGCCGAGGATGTTCGGGATCACGTACTCGCCCATCATCGGGATGAAGACGAGGATGCTGCCGGTGATCAGGCCGGGCCAGATGATCGGCAACGTGACCTGGCGGAAAGTCGCCCAGCGGCCGGCCCCGAGGTCCTTCGATGCCTCGAGGAGCGTCCGGTCGAGTCGCTCGAGGGTGACGTACAGGGGGAAGATCATCAGCGGCAGGTAGTTGTAGACGATGCCGATCAGGATCGCGACGGGCGTGCCGAGAATCTGGACGTCCTGGCCCGTCAGGTCGGAGAAGAAGCCCGCCAGCCCGCGCGGCCCGAGGATCGTGAGCCAGGCGATCGTCCGGATCAGGAAGCTCGTCCAGAACGGGATGACGAGGAGGACGACGAGCAGGCCCTTCCGCTTGCCGCCGCGGGTCGCGATGAAGTAGGCAAGTGGGAAGGCGACCAGGAGGCAAAGGAGCGTCCCGGCCGCCGCGATCTGGAGGCTCGTGACGAACGGGTCGGTCCGGTTGAGGACGGTGGCGTAGTTGTCGAACGTGAACGCCGGCACGTAACCACCGTCCGGCCCGCGGACGCCGAAGCTGACAACGACGACGAGGGCGAGGGGGACGACGAGCAGGGCCAGGTACCAGAACCCGGCCGGCAGGAGCAGCAGGCCGGAGACGACGGCCGACCGTCGCCGACCGGCAGCCACGGCGTGGCTCGCGGGAACCGGGACCTCGCTCGCGGCCGCCGTCATCGAGACGCCACCCTCGACCTCGTCCCCTGATCAGCCCTGCTTGAACTCGGCCCAGATGTCGGCCCGTTGCTGGTTGCCGCTCTGGTCGGTCGCGATCGTCAGCTTCGAGGCCTGCTCGTCGGGCACGTAGACGGCCGGGTTGCTGACGAACTCCGGCGGGAGCAGTGGCTTCGCTGCGTCGTTTGCGCTCGCGTAGCCGGCGTAGAGGCTCTCGGTGACTTGATTGGGCGGGTCCTGGATCCAGTCGAGGAACGCGTAGGCGATGTTCGGGTGCGGCGCCTCGGCCAGCATCACCCACGTGTCGATCCAGATGATCGTGCCTTCGGACGGGATCGTGTAGCCCGTGTCCTTGTTCTCATCCTCGAGCTGCATCAGGTAGGCGGTGCCGTTCCAGGCGAGGGCGAGGACGGCCTCCTCGTCGCGAAGGGTCTGGGGGTAGTTGTCGGAGTCGATCGACTGGAGGTGCGGCCGGAGCTTCAGCAGCTCCTGGCGAGCGATCTCGAGCTCGTCCTTCTTGTCCGTGTTGATGTCGAATCCGTGCAGGGCGAGCGGGGCGACGAAGACGTCACCGGGCGAGTCGACGACGAGTGTCTTGCCGGAGTACTTCGTCGTCGCCAGGTCGAAGAAGTCCTTCCACGAGGTGACCGGCTCCTTGACGTCCTTGCCGCGATAGATGATCCCGGTCGTGCCCCAGTCCTTCGGGACGATGTAGTCGTCGCCGGGATCGAACGGCAGGCCGCGGAACTTCGGGTTGATGTGCTTCAGGTTCGGCAGGCGGCCCTTGTCGAGCTTCTGGAGGAAGCCGCCCTTGGCGAGAGTCGCGACGAATTCGGCGGTCGGGACCGCGACGTCGTACTGGCCCTTGCCGCCGGCCTGGAGCTTGGCGAGGAGCTCCTCATTCGAGGGGTAGGTGTCCTCGACGAAGTTCGAGAGGCCGAAGTCCTTGGTGAACTTCTTCTTGTTCTCGGGGTCGAAGTAGTCGGACCAGTTGAAGAGAAAGATCTCCTTCTCGAGCTCGTAGCTCGGGACCGGCGTCGGGGCGATGGAGGCCTCGATTGACGGGGCGGACGACGGCGCCGCGCTCGGCGTCGTCGATGTCACCGGGCTCGGCGTCGCCGTTCCGCCCGAGCAGGCGGCCAGGAACGCGCTCGCGCCACCAAGCGCGGCGCCGGTCAGGAATCGTCGGCGCGTCAGCCTGGCCCGCGAGAGGTCCTGCTGGTACTGCCGGAGTGCCTCGTCCACGATGTCTCCTCCTCGGTGTTCGCGCGCTGAACCTCATCCCACGAGGATGAGGTTCGCCTCCTCGTGCCAGCGGACGACGACCGGATCACCCGGTCCCAGTCCGGTCGATGCCCCCGAAGCGTTCTGGCGGCGGGCGACGAGCTCGCCGACCTGGTCGGTCGTGATCCGGTATTCGGTCTGGTCGCCGAGATAGGTGCCCTGGCGGATGCGTCCCCGGATCGCGGTCCAGCCGTCCGTCGAAGCGACCTCGCCCGCCTCCTCCACCCGGAGCCGCTCCGGCCGCACCGCGACCGTCACCGCGACGCCTGCGGCCGGCTCGGCCGCGACATCGGTGACGTGGCCGACGAGGCGCAGCCCGCCATCGGTCTCGACCACCGCCCGGTCCGTCCCCCGATCGTGGCTCACGAGCTTCCCGGTGATGAAGTTCGAGACGCCGATGAAGTTCGCGACGAAGGCGTTGGACGGCCGCTCGTAGAGCTCGTCCGGCGCCCCCCGCTGCTGGATCACGCCGTCACGCATGACCACGATCATCTCGCTCATCGTGAGCGCCTCTTCCTGGTCGTGGGTCACGTAGACGAACGTGATCCCGACCTCCTGCTGGAGCGCCTTGAGCTCGAGCTGCATCTCCTTGCGGAGCTTGAGGTCGAGGGCACCGAGCGGCTCGTCGAGGAGGAGCACGGTCGGGTGGTTGATCAGCGCCCGGGCGAGGGCGACCCGCTGCTGCTGGCCACCGGACAGCTCCCAGGTCCGTCGCTTGCCGTAACCGGTCAGGCGGACGAGATCCAGGGCCTCGTCGACCCGCCGCTGCTCCTCGGCCCGACCGACCTTCCGCTGGCGCAGGCCGTAGCCGACGTTCTGGGCGACGTCCATGTGGGGGAACAGGGCGTAGTGCTGGAACACCGTGTTGACGTTGCGGTGGTAGGGCGGGACGCCGGCGATCGGGCGTCCGGCGAGCAGGATCTCGCCCTCCGTCGGCTGTTCGAACCCGGCGATCATCCGGAGGGTCGTCGTCTTGCCGCAGCCCGACGGGCCGAGCAGGCTCGTGAACGAGCCACCGGGGATCGCGAGGTCCATCCGGTCGACCGCGACGACCGGTCCGAACCGCTTCGTGACGCCGATCATCTCCACGTCCGGGTTCGGGGCGCCGGACGTGGCCTGATCCGCCGTGGTCGGGGCCGCTGGGCGTCGTTCGGCGAGGCTCCCGGGGACGGTCACGGATCCCTCTCTGCGCAGGGCGA
>DASUPH010000401.1:0-4092 GCA_036276275.1 Candidatus Limnocylindrales bacterium | reverse complement strand
TTGGCGATGTTGAGGCCCTCGACCACGACCATCACGCCGCCGGCCGGCGAACCGCGCCGGAAGACGCTGCGAGCCGCGCTCGGGGCCGCCATCCGGCGGATCACCTGTTCGACCGTGCCGCGCTTGCCGGCATCCTTGCCGGTGAGGACGACGACGGTGTCGCCGCGTCGGATCTCGGGGACCTTCGTGACGCGGCGCTGGGCCTGGCGGGCCATCACAGCACCTCCGGGGCGAGCGAGACGATCTTCATGTCGTTGCGGTCCCGGAGCTCGCGCGCGACCGGGCCGAAGATCCGGGTGCCGCGCGGGTTGCCCTGGTTGTTGATCAGGACGGCCGCGTTCTCGTCGAACCGGATGTAGCTGCCATCCGCGCGGCCGTACTCCTTGGCCGTTCGGACGACGACGGCCCGGACCACGTCGCCCTTCTTGACGGCGGCGTTCGGGATGGCCTGCTTGACGCTGGCGATGATCACGTCACCGACGCCGGCCGTGGTCTTGAGCGAGCGGCCCATGACCCGGATGCACTGGATCGAGCGGGCGCCCGTGTTGTCGGCGACGCGCAGGCGCGACTGCGGCTGGATCACGCCGACGCCTCCTCGGCTGCCGGCTCGGTGGCCGCGTCCGGACCCGCCTCTTCGCCCGCGGCCTCGGCCTGGTCAGGCGACCGCCGACCCGGATGGGCCGCGGCATGGATGGCCTCGGTGGTGGCTTCCTCCTCGACCATGATGTCGGCCGGGCTGCCGTGCTCGCCGGCCCGAGCGACGATCTTGACGAGTCGCCACCGCTTCGTCGCCGAGAGGGGTCGCGACTCCTCGATGAGGACCGTGTCGCCCGTGTGGGCGTCGTTCTCCTCGTCGTGGGCCTTGAACTTGGTCGTCAGTCGAATGACGCGCTTGTAGAGAGGGTGGCGCGCCAGGCGCTCGACGGACACGACGATCGTCTTGTCCATCTTGTCGCTGACGACGCGGCCGACCTTCGTCTTCCGCTGGCTCTGCACCTGGGGGGTTGCTCCTGTCATCGCGTGATCTCCTACGCCGACTTCGCACGGGCGCCCAGGCGCTCGCGCTGTACGGTCAGGATCCGCGCGATCGTTTGCCGCGTCTGCGGGATCGTGCTGTAGTCCTTCAATTGCCGGGTCGAGAGGGCGAAACGGGCCTGCCAGAGGTCCTGCTTGGCCTCGCGCAGGGCGGTCTCGAGCTCGGTGTCGGAGAGTTCGCGGACCTTAACGATGTCCATCGCTGGCCTCCGTCACGTTGTCGCGGGTGACGACCCTGGTCCGCACCGGCAGCTTGTGGCTGGCGAGGCGCATCGCCTCCACCGCGGACTCGTGATCGACGCCTGCCATCTCGAACAGGATCCGGCCCGGCTTGACGACGGCGACCCAGTGATCGGGGGCGCCCTTGCCCGAGCCCATCCGGGTCTCGGCCGGCTTCTTCGTCGCGGGCTTGTCGGGGAAAATCCGGATCCAGATCTTGCCGCCACGCTTGACCGAGCGGGTCATCGCCCGCCGGGCGGCCTCGATCTGGCGGCTCGTGATCCAGGCCGGCTCGAGGGTCGAGAGCCCGTAGTCGCCGAAGGCGACCGTGTGACCGCCCTTGGCCATCCCCGACATCCGGCCGCGCATCACCTTGCGGTGCTTGACGCGCTTCGGCATCAGCATCGGTCAGGCCCCCTGCCCGGCGATCGCGGCGGCCTGGGCCTCGTTCGGCAGCGTCCGCTCGGGAATGATGTCGCCGCGGTAGATCCAGACCTTGACGCCGATGCGGCCGTAGGTCGTGTGGGCGTGGATCTGGCCGTAGCTGATGTCCGCCCGGAGCGTCCCGAGCGGGATGCGCCCTTCGCGGTCCCACTCGCGGCGACCCATCTCCGAGCCGCCAAGGCGGCCGGCGACGGCGATCCGGACGCCCTTGGCGCCCGCCTTCATCGACCGCTGGATCGCCTGCTTCATCGCCTTCTTGAAGGCGATCCGGCGCGACAGCTGGCCGGCGATGTTCATCGCCACGAGGTGGGCGTCGAGCTCCGGCTGGCGGATCTCCTTGATCTCCAGCTTGACCCGCCGCTTCGTCAGCCCGCCGATCTGCTGGCGGAGGACCTCGACGTTGGCGCCACCCTTGCCGATCACGATCCCCGGCTTCGCCGTGTGGATCGTGACCGTCACGTGGTTGATGCCCCGCTCGATCTCGACGCCCGACACGCTCGCGTTGGCGAGCCGCTTGTCGACGAGCTGGCGGATGCCGATGTCCTCCTTGAGGAGGGCGGTGTATTCCTTGTCCGCGTACCACTTCGCGGTCCAGGTGCGCGAGACACCGAGACGGAAGCCGTACGGATGGACTTTTCTGCCCATTTCAGGCCTCCCGGTCCGCGACGACGATCGTGATGTGGGTCATGGGCTTGTGGATCGGGAACGCCCGACCCTGGGCCCGCGGCCGCCAGCGCTTGATCGTCGGTCCTTCATTGGCGTGAGCCTCGACGACGACCAGGTCCTCGGCGGACAGGTTGTGGTTGTTCTCGGCGTTGGCCGTGGCGCTCTTCAGCACGGCCAGGACATCGTGGGCGGCGTGCTGCGGCATGAACCGGAGCAGGGACGCGGCCTCCTCGACCGGTCGGCCCTTGATCGCCGCGACGACGAGGTTGGCCTTGCGGGTCGAGCCGCGGAGGTACTTGGCGGTGGCGGAAACGCGCACGGGTGCTCGGCTCCTACTTCAACGAGGTCGAGCGTTCGGTGTGCTTGCCGTGCCCGCGGTAGTTGCGGGTGTGGGCGAACTCGCCGAGACGGTGGCCGACCATGTTCTCGGTCACGTAGACCGGGACGTACTTCTTGCCGTTGTGAACGGCGATCGTGTGGCCGATGAACGTCGGGAAGATGACCGACGCCCGGGACCAGGTCTTCACGACCTTCTCCTCGTTGCGCTTGTTCATCTCCTCGATCCGCCCCTGGAGGCGAAGCTCGATGAACGGGCCCTTCTTGACCGAACGGGACATGTCTTCCTACCTCCCCGCTACGACTTGCGGTGGCGCGAGCGGACGATGAGTCGCCCGGTGGTCTTGGCCCGCCGGGTGCGATACCCCATGGCAGGCTTGCCCCACGGGGTCTTGGGCGGCATCCCCGTCGGGGACTTGCCCTCGCCACCGCCGTGCGGATGGTCGCGGGGGTTCATGACGACGCCGCGGACTTCCGGCCGCTGGCCCAGGTGGCGGGCCCGGCCGGCCTTGCCGAGGTTCTGGTTCTCGTGGTCGAGGTTGCTGACCTGGCCAACGGTGGCCATGCAGCGCATCGGCACCCGCCGCATCTCGCCCGACGGCAGGCGGACCGTGGCGTAGTCGCCCTCCTTGGCGAGGAGCTGGGCCGCCGTGCCGGCGGACCGGACGATCTGACCGCCCTTGCCGGGGACCAGCTCGATGTTGTGGATCGTCGTGCCGAGCGGGATGTTGGCGAGGGGCAGGGCGTTGCCGACCCGGGCCTCGGCGTCCGGCCCGGCGACGATGACGTCACCGACCTTCAGGCCGTGGGGCAGGAGCATGTAGCGCTTCTCGCCGTCGCGATAGAAGAGCAGCCCGATCCGGGCCGACCGGTTCGGGTCGTACTCGATCGTCGCGAGACGGGCGGGCACGCCGAGCTTGTCGCGCTTGAAGTCGATCCGACGATAGTGCTGCTTCTCGCCGCCGCCGCGATGACGGACCGTCAGCCGGCCGGCGTTGTTCCGGCCGGAGCCGCGGATCTGCTTCTCGAGCAGCGGCTTGTACGGCTCGTCGGTCGTGATCTCCTCGAAGGTGGAGCGGGTCATCTGCCGGAGACCGGGCGAGGTGGCCTTGTAGGAGCGAAGCGGCATCGTCAGACCCCCTCGAAGAATTCGATCTTCTGGCCGGGGGCCAGGGTGACGATCGCCTTGCGCCACGGAGTCGTCCAGCCGAGGATCCGGCCGCGCTTGGTGCCGCGCCGCTTCTCCTTGGCCTTGGTCGTCAGGACGTTCACGCTCACGACCGTCACCTTCTCCTTGACGTAGAGCTCCTCGATCGCCTGCTTGATCTGGATCTTGTTCGCGTCACGATGGACGGCGAACGTGTACTTGTTGCCGGCCTTGGCATCGCGATC
>DASUPH010000400.1:0-2576 GCA_036276275.1 Candidatus Limnocylindrales bacterium | reverse complement strand
AGGCCCTCGGCGTCGAGGTCAAGGGCGCCGTCGCGGTCGCGGACGCCGCCGGTCGCACCCGGAACCCGAAGGTCTGGGCAATCGGCGACATCGTCAACGGTGGCGCCGAGGTCGTGAACGCGGTCCAGGCCGGCAAGCTCGCGGCGCGCTCGATCGTCGAGGCGCTGGGGCTGGCGGCGCCGATGATCGTGCCGGTCCGCCGGTCCGACGCCATCGTGCCGGGCGTCGACCTGTTCACCGACATGGCCGGGATCCGGGGGCCGAATCCGTTCTGGCTGGCCTCCTGTCCGATCACGAACACCGGCGAGATGGTCGCCCGGGCGTTCGATGCGGGCTGGGGCGGCGTGGTCTGGAAGACGATCGGCGAGCCGATTACCAACGTCACGTCCCGACTCGGGGCGCTGAACGTCGACGGCAGCCGGCTGGTCGGCCTCTCGAACATCGAGCTCATCAGCGATCGCCCGATCGCGGTCAACATGGCCGAGATCGCCGAGGTCAAGCGCCGCTACCCGAGCCAGGCCGTCGTGGCCTCGCTCATGGTCGAGTCCAGGCCCGAGGCCTGGTACGACATCGTCAGCCGGGTCAACGACACCGGCGCAGACGGCATCGAGCTCAACTTCGGCTGCCCCCACGGGATGAGCGAGCGGGGCATGGGCGCCGCTGTCGGCCAGGTCCCGGAATACGTCCAGATGATCACCGAGTGGGTCATGGAGAAGACCCAGGTCCCGGTCCTCGTCAAGCTCACCCCGAACGTCACCGACATCCGGCTGCCCGGCCGGGCGGCACGCGCCGCGAACGCCGACGGCATCGCCCTGATCAACACGATCAACTCGATGATCGGCGTCAACCTCGACACCTGGGCACCGATGCCGGACGTCCGCGGCCGCGGCAGCCACGGCGGCTACTCGGGGCCGGCGGTCAAGCCGATCGCGATGTTCATGACCTCGGCCATCGCGTCCGACCCGCAGATCGGGCTTCCGGTCTCGGCGATCGGCGGCGTCGCCGACTGGCACGACGCGGTCGAGTTCATGCTCCTCGGCGCATCGACGATCCAGGTCGGGACCAGCGTCATGCACTGGTGCTACCGGATGATCGACGACCTCGTCGACGGCCTCTCGACCTACCTCGGCTCCAAGGGTCTCCACAGCCCATCGGAGCTGGTGGGCAAAGCCCTGCCCACGATCGGTGACTGGGGTCAGCTCGACCAGTCGTTCCGCCTGCTCGCCCAGATCGACCAGACGCTCTGCATCCACTGCAACCTGTGCTACACCGCCTGCGAGGACGGCGCCCACCAGGCCATCCGCCTGGAGGGCACGAACGGCTCGTCGAACCTGTCTATCGACGGCGACTACTGCGTCGGCTGCCGGCTGTGCGCCTACGTCTGCCCGGTCGAGGGCTGCATCTCGTTCGAGGAGCTGGAGGGCGCGGCCGCGGTCCACTGATCCGTCCACCACTGGAGGACCAGGAACCCGGCCAACCGACCGGGTTCCTCGATTCCGGGCGATAGCCGCGTTGTCCCCGCACGAGCCGCCCGCCGAAAGAGGCTATCCAGCCCGTCCGAGGTGACGCTCGGACCTTGTGCGGCCGGATCCCTCTCGACACGATCGTGGGGATCGAATCTGCGACATCGTCCGTTCCGGCGTGCGTTCCGGACTCTCACGGGCGGGCCGCCAGGAGCTCTACCGACGGAGGCTACAGACGTGACCATCGAAGCGACCCGCCCGGATGTCGCGCAGCCCGTGCCGCTGCCCATCCTCAGCCACTGGATCGGCGGCCGAAGGGTCGAGGTCCTGCCGGATCAGACCGGACCCGTCTACAACCCGGCCACCGGTGAGGTCATCGCCCGCGTTCCGCGGGGCGGCAAGACCGAGGTCGATCGCGCGGTCGACGCTGCCAAGGCTGCCTTCCCGGCCTGGCGCGACATGCCCCTCATCGCCCGCAGCCAGGTCTTCTTCGCCTTCCGCGAGCTCGCCTGGAAGCATCGCGAGGAGCTCGCGGCGCTCATCACCCGCGACCATGGCAAGACCTTCGCCGACGCCCTCGTCGGCGTCACACGCGGTATCGAGACCGTCGAGTACGCCTGCGGCCTGCCGGTCCACATGGCCGGGCTCAACACCCCGAACGTGGCATCGGGGGTCGACGCGGTCACCCTCCGCCAGCCGCTTGGCGTCGTCGCCGCGATCACGCCCTTCAACTTCCCGGTGATGGTCCCGATGTGGATCCTCCCGATCGCCCTCGCCGCGGGCAACGCGGTCATCCTCAAGCCGTCGTCGCACACCCCGGGCGCGACCCAGCTCCAGGCCGAGCTCTGGCATGAAGCCGGGCTGCCGGCAGGCATTCTCAACGTCGTCTACGGCGGTCGCGAGGCCGTCGCCGCCATCGTCGAGCACCCCGACATCAAGGCCATCCAGTTCGTCGGCTCGACCGCGGTCGGGCGGTACGTCTACGAGGAAGGCACGAAACGCGGCAAGCGCGTCGGCGCCTTCACGAGCGCCAAGAACGCCATGGTCGTCCTGCCCGACGCGGACCTGGAGATGACGGCCGACGCGGCCGTGGCCTCAGGCTTCGGGTCGGCG
>DASUPH010000399.1:0-3673 GCA_036276275.1 Candidatus Limnocylindrales bacterium | reverse complement strand
CCGGCGAGGAGCACGAACAGGGCATCGTCCCAGGGGATCGACGTGAACGGGATCGTCGAGCCGATCGCCACCGTCCGCGCCCGCTCAGCCGTGCCCGTGACCGGCGTGGTCACCCGCCGATCCATGGCCCGCGGTGAGGGCCGGAGCGTCGTGCCCGTGACCGTTGCCGTGGCCATTGCCGTTGCCCGCGGTGATCGCGGCGGCGACCGACGGTGGGAGCATCGGCAGGAGGCGGGTCGGAACGACCGGCCGGCCCTCCGCGGCGGCCCGCTCGGCCCAGTCGGCCTCCCGCCGGATGTAGGTCATCTCGGTCTCCATGTCGACGGCGGCGAGGGCGATCAGGTCGACCATCGGGTCGGCCCGTGACGTGTGCGAGAGCTCGAAGTCGCCGCCGTCGCGGAGGGCGTCGTAGGGGCAGGCGTCGACGCAGATCCCGCACAGGATGCAGCGGCTCTCGTCGACCTCGTACTTCTCGAGGACGCGCGGCTTCGGCATCAGCGCACCCGTCGGGCAGGTCTCGGCGCAGCGGCCGCAGGAGACGCACGGGGTGTCGTTCAGGCTCATGTCGAGCGGCGTCGTGACGAGGGTGTCGAAGCCGATCCGCATGAAGTCGTAGCAGGCCGCCCCGACGACCTCGGCACAGACCTGGGCGCAGCGGCCGCAGTCGATGCAGCGCGACGGCTCGCGCAGGATGAAGGCGTGGGAGTCGTCGCGGACGTAGTCGTGGTTCGTGCCGGTGAAGCGGTTCTCGGTCACGCTCCGGTAGCCGGCGCCCTGGTGGTATTGCGGCTCGAGCGTCTGGAGCGTCGTGCCGTACTCGATCCCGAGGCGGCGGAGGTCACAGAAGCCGATCGCCTCGCACGTGCACTGCAGACAGCGGGTCGATTCCGCCATCGCCTCTTCGCGGCTGTAGGGGATCTCGTACTCGATGTAGCTCCGGTTGCGGAGCTCGGGCTCCATGGCCTTGAGCCGGTAGCGCGGCTCCTTCTGCTCGCTCGTGAACGGGACGATCGAGAGGAACTCCGGCTGCGGCTCGGCGAGCTGCTGGCGGGTCTTGATCGCGGCCAGGTCGAGGCCCTTGAGATAAGCGTCGACCGCGTACGCCGAGCGGCGGCCCTCCGCGACGGCCTGGACGACGGTCGCCGCCCCGACTCGCACGTCGCCGGTCCCGAAGACCCCGGGCCGGTCGGTCAGGAAGGTGACGGCGTCGGCCTTGAGGCGCTTGTTCTTCGTCGCCTGCACGCCCTCGGAGCCCGGCCCGATCCAGGCTAGCTCGGGACCCTGGCCGATCGCGAGGAGGACCCGATCGCAGGGGATCGTGAACTCCGTCCCGGCCGCCGGCTCCGGCCGGCGGCGGCCGGACGCGTCGGGCTCGCCGGGCTTCATCCGGATGAACTCGATGCCCGTGACCTTCCCCTTCGGATCGGTGATGACCCGGGTCGGCCCGGCCTGGAAGATGGCGGTCACGCCTTCCTCGATCGCCTCGTGGACCTCGTTGCTGGCCGGCATGTCCTTCATGTCACGGCGGTAGACGAGGGTCACCTCGGCCGCGCCCTGGCGGACCGACGTCCGCGAGCAGTCCATCGAGGTGAAGCCGCCGCCGACGACGACGACGCGCTTGCCGGCGTGACCGGGATACGGCAGCCCGAGCGTCGCGGTCCGGAGGTACTCGAGGCCGTCGAGGACCTCGGCCGCGTCCTCGCCCGGGACGCCGAGCTTGTTCGTCTCGTAGCAGCCGATCGCGACGACGACCGCGTCGAAGCCCCGGTTCTGGAGGTCGTCGAGCCCGAAGTCCGTGCCGAGACCGGCGTTGCAGACGATCTTGCCGCCGAGCCGGGTGACCGACTCGTACTCGGCCTCGAGGACCTCGACCTTCGGCAGCCGGTACTGGGGGATGCCGTAGCGGAGCATCCCGCCGGGGGCCGGGTCGCGCTCGAAGACCGTCACGTCGTGGCCCGCGATCAGGAGGTAGTAGGCGGCCGCCATCCCGGCCGGCCCGGAGCCGATGACCGCCGCCTTGCGGCCGCTCTTCGGCTGGATCTCGAACGGGACGGGCGGATCCTCGCCGTCGTCGAGCATCGAGCGGAGGACCTGGTCGCCTGCGTAGCGGTGCGAGTCCCGGATGGCGATCGCCTCGTCGACCTCGTCGCGTCGGCAGTGCTCCTCGCAGGGCGCCGGACAGACCCGGCCGAGGACGCTCGGGAACGGGATCGTCCGCTTGAAGATCCGGGTCGACTCGCGGAAGTTCGCCTCGGAGTTCGCCTTGAGGAAGCCCGGGATGTCGATGTGGCTCGGGCACTTGTTCTGGCACGGCGGCAGGCAGTAGGCGTTGTGGTCCGAGAAGATCAGCTCGAGGTTCGTCCGGCGAAGGCGGCGGACCTCCTCGGTCTGGGTCCTGACGACCATCTCGGGCTCGGCCCGCTGGGAGCAGCTGATCGGCGGGTGCTCCTCGCCCTCGACGTCGACGACGCACATCCGGCAGGCCCCGAAGCCGGGCAGCTTCGGCTCGTAACAGAGCGTCGGGATCTCGATCCCGTTGTCGCGACAGACCTCGAGGATCGTCTGGCCCTCGAAGCCCTCGACGACCTTGCCGTCGACCTCGATCCGGATCCGCGGCGTCGACTGCGGTCGCTGCGGCGACTGGGTCGTGATGAGCCGCTCGGCGAGCGTGTCGTCGAGCGGTTGGAGCGCCTTCGGCTCCGGGCGGCTGGGGCGGGCGATCAGGTCGGTCATCGTCTCGTCAGTGGGCGGCTGCGCCGCTGGCGACCGCGACCGGCCGGCACACGCCAGCCGGGCACGAGCTGCGGAGGATGTGGGCGTCGAGCTCGCCCTTGAAGTATCGCATCCCGCTCGCCAGCGGGAGGGTCGCCAGGCGCTCGTGGTCGCACAGCGCCGAGCCGACGATGTCGCTCGAGAGGTCGGCCAGGAGCTGGCCGTCGGTCGGCTTCGGGACGCCGGTCGCGATCCGATCGCCGATCTCGCTGACCCGGCGCAGGCCGATCCGGCACGGAATCGTCTTGCCGCAGGCCTCGTCGGCGCAGAAGCGGGTCAGGAGGCGGGCCAGGTCGACGATGCAGGCCCGCCGATCGGCCGCCACGATGGAGCCCGAGCCGACGTGGGCACCGACGGCGCGTAGGGCGTCGAACTCGTACGCGGTGTCGGCCAGGTCGGCCGGCAGGATGCCGCCGGCGGGGCCGCCCACGAGAATGGCCTTGAGCCCGGTCGCGGCGTCGCGCCCGGTCAGGGTGATGATCTGGCGGAGGGTCGTCCCGATCGGGACCTCGGCGACGCCGGCCCCGCCCGGCGTCCGGACCGAGACGAGGATCGTGCCCGGGCTGGCCTTCGCGCCGATCGCGGCGAAGGCTTCGGGGCCGTTCGCCAGGATCCACGGCACGGCGGCCAGGGTCTGGACGTTCTGGACGACGGTCGGCAACCCGTACAGGCCGCGCTCGGCCGGCTGCGGCGGCCGCTGCTCGGGCGCGCCACGCTTGCCCTCGAGCGCCTTCAGGAGGACCGTCTCCTCGCCGAGCATGTAGGCACCCTGGACCGGGCGCACCGTGACGGTGATGTCCATCCCGGAACCGAGGATGTCGAAGCCGATGAAGCCCGCCTCGGTGGCGGAACCGATTGCCGAACCGAGCCGGGCGATGGCGGTGGTCGCATCAGACCGGAC
>DASUPH010000398.1:0-9879 GCA_036276275.1 Candidatus Limnocylindrales bacterium | reverse complement strand
GTGTTCGCCGCCTGGATGGTCGCGGTCGTCGCGGCCTGCGGCGGCTCCGCGGCGCAGGCGCCCTTTGGCGCCTCGAGTGGCGCCGGCGCAGCCGCCCTTCCAGCGGCCTCCGCCCCGGCGAGCCGGGACCTCGGCAACTCCGGGTCGGGTTCGGGCAACGGCTCGAACGTCGGCAACAACGGCGACGAGGTCGCCGTTCTCGAAGACGCGAAGATCGTCCGGACGGGTTCGATGGAGCTCGAGGTCGCGGATGTCACGAAGGCCCTCGCGGGCGGTCGCGACACGATCCGCGCGGTCGGCGGCTACATCGGCGCGTCGCAGCAGCAACGATCGGGCGACCAGACGTTCGCGACCGTGATGTACCGGATCCCGGTCGCGCGCTGGGAGGAGACGCTCGCCTCGATGCGGGCCCTCGGCACGGTGGTCTCCGAGAAGACCGACGCGGCCGAGGTGACGGCCCAGATCGTCGATCTCGACGCCCGGATCCGGAACCTGAAGGCGAGCGAACAGGCGCTCGTCGGGTATGCCGAGAAGGCACCGAAAGTGTCCGACCTGCTCGAAATCCAGTCACGCCTCACCGACACCCGGGGCGAGATCGAGCGGCTCACCGCCCAGCAGACCAACCTCCAGAACCAGGCGGCCCTGGCGACCCTGAGCGTGACGTTCGGGGTGAAGGCCGTCGCGGTCACCCAGGCCGCCGAGGGCTGGGATCCCGCAGCCGAGGTGGACCGCGCGTCGGCGGTCCTCATCGGCCTCGGCCAGAGCATCGTCAGCTTCGCGATCGTGTTCGCGATCGTCTGGCTCCCGGTCCTGGTCATCCTCGGGTTCGTTGCGCTCATCGGCCTGACGGTGGCACGCCGGTTCGGCGGGCGTCGACCGCTCGATCCGCCGCCGCTCGTCCCGCCGGCGGTCTCGCCCCCGGCCTGACGCCCGGAGCTCGTCCGCGCCGGTCGTGGCGCATGGCAGGATTCGGTCCATGACCGAACAGGCAGAGCGCTACGACCGGATCGCGGCGGGCTACGCCCGGTGGTGGGCGCCGATCATCGCTCCCGCCGCGGTCACGGTCCTCGACGAGATCGAGGGCGCGATCGCCTCGGGCGCCGAGCGAATCCTCGACATCGGCACGGGGACAGGGACGCTGCCGATCGCCATCCTTCGCCGCTGGCCGCAGGTCTGCGTCACCGCGATCGACGCGTCGGCCGGGATGATCGAGATGGCCGGCGCGGAGGCGGATCGCCTCCTCACGCCGCAGCAGCGCGACCGCCTCGAGCTTGTCGTCGCGTTCGCCGCCGACGTCCCGGTCGCGGACGGCTCGTTCGATCTGGCGGTCTCGTCGTTCGTCCTGCAGCTCGTCCCGAACCGCTTCCGTGCCCTCCGTGAGGCGCACCGGGCGCTGGTTCCGGACGGGCGCCTCGCGTACGTGACATGGTTGTCGGACGATCGCGCCTTCAGCCCCGACGTCGACTTCGATGCGGCCCTCGAGGAGGTCGGGATCGAGGCGCGCGAGTGGGACGACCGGCCGGGCGACGTGCCGAGCGTCGGCTCGGCAATCAGCCAGCTCCGACGGTCGGGGTTCGCGGATGTCCGGGCCCGGGCGGCTGTCCTCGAGCACCCGTTCGACGTCGAGGGCTATCTTCGTTTCATGACGGAGTTCGACGAGGAGGATCTGGTCACGGAGATGAAGCCGACCACTCGCCGGCGATTCGAGGCGGCCCTGCGGCGTCGCCTCGAGCGGCGGCCCGCGGCCGAGCTGGTCCTGCGGCTGCCGACGGTGACCGCGACCGCGATCCGCCGGTGAGCGGCGACACGACCGGCTCGGCGACGAGCGGGATCGGCGTGATCGGGATCGACCACGTCCAGCTCCTGATGCCGGTGCGGGGCGAACCCGAGGCGCGCCGGTTCTACGGCGCCGTGCTCGGGCTTCGGGAGGTCGAGAAGCCGGGCGAGCTTGCCGAGCGGGGCGGTTGCTGGTTCGTCGGGCCCGGTGGCACGGCCATCCATATCGGCCTCGACCAGCGCTTCATCCCCGCCCGTCGAGCCCACGTCTGCCTGATCGTGGCCGACCTGACCGCCGCTCGAGGGGCGCTGGCCGCTGCCGGCATGCCGGTCGTCGAAGACGAGGCGAACCTCGGCGTCGCGCGCTGCTACACGGCCGACCCGTTCGGGAACCGGATCGAGCTCGTCGACGCCGCGGACGCGGGCTTCACCGCGCCCTGACGTTCGACCAAGCGTCAGCCCTCGTCGGCGCCGGGTGTGGTCTCGCTTTCCTCGCCGGCCTCGGCCTCGCCGGCCTCCGCCTCGCCCTCGGCGCCTTCCGCGGCTGCCTCGGCTGCCTCGGCGGCCTCCTCGGCCTTCTCGGCCTCGACTTCGACCTGCAGCCGGGACTGGAGAACCTTCGCGACGATCTCGTCCGCATCGGTCAGGAGCGTCACGTCGCCGGGGATCTGCAGGTCGGCGACCTTGACGACCGCATCGAAGTCGACCAGGCCCTCGATCGAGTATTCGATCGACTGTGGGAGGTGATCCGGGAGCGCCCTCACCCTGACGGACTCGATCGGGTGGAGAAGCGTTCCGTTCAGGTTCTCGATGGCGCTCGACGTGCCGATCGCGACGAGCGGCACGTCGACGATCAGCTCCTCGGTCATCCGGACCAGGAACAGGTCGACGTGGAGCGGGCGACGGTTGACCGGATGGACCTGGACGCCATGGACGAGGACCGGCCGGGCCTTCGCGCCGTCGACCGAGAGATCGATCAGCGCGTTCTGGCCGGCCTTGCGCCGGAGGAGCTCGAAGTCGTGGGCATCGAGGGAGACGTTCTCGGAGCTGAGGCCACGGCCGAAGACGACGGCCGGCAAGCGACCCTGGCGGCGGAGGGTGGCGACCTTCTTGCCGCTGATCCCGCGCGGCTCCGCGGCGAGATTCGGGCGACCTGACGTGGCGGTGGACATCGGAAGGACCTCGAGTTGAACTCATCTGGAGCGGGCGCGACTCACCAGCGCTGCGCGTCTGGGGCGCCCGGAACGGCGCTCAGGGTATCACGAGCCGGCTCGACGGCTGTGCGGTGTAGCATCGCCGCGATGAGCGCCACGATCCTGATCGTCGAGGACGAGTTCGCGGTCGCCCGCGGCATCCAGTACGCCCTCCAGCAGGAGGGCTACCAGGTCGCCGTTGCGAAGAGCGGCGAAGAGGGCCTCGATTTCGCCACGAACCAGGCCCCGGACCTCGTCGTCCTCGACGTCCGCCTGCCCGGGATGGACGGGTTCGAGGTGCTCCGCCGCCTGCGGGCCGCCGGGTCGAAGGCGCCGGTCCTCGTCCTGACCGCGCGTGACGACGAGGTCGACAAGGTCATCGGCCTCGAGCTCGGCGCGGACGACTACCTGACGAAGCCGTTCGGGTTGCGTGAGCTGATGAGCCGGATCAAGGCGCTCCTCCGGCGGGCGTATGGGGACCTCAGCGACGCGGCCGGCGGCCGGGTCATCCGCCACGGCGATCTCGTGATCGACCTGGAGCGGCGGCGCGTCCAGCGTGGCGACCGGCGGATCAGCCTGACGCCGACGGAGTTCGAGATCCTCCGCCACCTCGCCTCCCGTCCGGGCCGCGTCTACACCCGATCGGAGCTGCTCGAGCTTCTCCGCGACTACGAGGCGCTCGACCAGGACGAGAAGACGATCAACGTCCACGTCAGCCATCTCCGCGACAAGATCGAGGACGATCCCGCGGTTCCGGCCTTCGTCATGACCGTCCGTGGAGTCGGCTACGCATTCGCCGAGCGCTGACCGGGCGGTCGAGCCGGCCGGTGGCGGCCACGCCGCGGGCGGTGCTGCCGACGGCGGAGGCGCCTCGAGTGGCGCCGACCCGGATGCGCCGCGGGGGAGAGGCGGGCGAGGCCGGCCCGGCCTGCCCAGTCTGATCCCCTGGCGGCTCCGCCGGCTCGGCCCGAGAACGCTCCAGAGCCGGCTGACACTCGGCTTCGCCGGGGTCGTCGCCCTGACCCTCTTCCTCGTCACGGTCTTCGTCCTCAACCGCCTCGACGACCAGTTCCGTCAGCAGCAGCAGGCCGATCTCGTCGCCCGGGCCGATCTCATCGCCCGCTTCGTCGATGCCCTGGCCAGCGAGAAGGCCGCCGGTGGACCCGTCGTCACCGCGGAGAACGTCGTCAATCCTGCCGTCGCCGCCGCTCTCCGCTCGGACGCCTACCAGCGGTTCATGGCCGATCGCCTGGCAGAGGCCGACATCGATATCGTCCTCGGCCAACGGCCGAGCGACACGGGCGACGCGAGCGGGATCGTGGCCGCCATCAACGGCGCCTTCCACGCGGCGGTCGAGACGCCGAGCCGGCCCGGCCTGACGAAGGAGTCGCTGGTGGCCGATCCGATGCGCCGCATCTCGACCTTCAGCCCGTTCCCCTACGTCATCGAGGTCCGTCTCTCCAACCCGTACACCTTCCGCCAGGTCACGATCGACAACGTGACGACGATCGCCGCGGCGGTCGGCGCCATCGCGCTCGGAATCGCCGTCATCGTCGCCGCGGGGATGGCGATCCGGGTGACGACGCCGCTCCGCCGCCTGACCGAGGCGTCGCGCGCCCTTGCCGAGGGCGAGCTCGGGAGGCGGATTCCCGGGGCGGACGTCCGGGCGGGCTCGTCGGAGCTGGCCGCGCTAGCCGTCCAGTTCAACGCGATGGCCGACCAGCTCGAGGAGAGCGTCGAGATCATCCGCCGCGACCGCGACCGAAGTCGGGACTTCCTGGCCGACGTGTCGCACGAGCTGCGGACGCCGATCGCGGCCCTCCTCACGTTCAACGAGCTGCTGACCGAGCGAGCCGGCGACGATCCGCAGGCGCGGGCGGAGTTCCTCGAGAACAGCCGGATCCAGCTGGAACGGCTGGACTGGCTCGCCCAGAACCTGCTGGAGCTCTCGAAGCTCGACTCGGGGCTCGTCCTCCTCGACCTCCGGCCGGACGATCTCCGGGCAGCGATCGAGTCGGCCGTGGAGCAGGCCGGGCCCGCCGGCCGGCGTCGAGGCGTGCGCCTCACCTTGAGCCTGCCCCAGGCTCCGATCCGGCTGCGCCACGATCCGCAGCGGATCGGCCAGGTCGTGACGAACCTCGTCGGCAACGCGATCAAGTTCACCGAACCGGGCGGGCTGGTGACGGTGAGCGCCCGGCCGTCGGATGACGGCGGGGCGCTGATCGAGGTCACCGACACGGGCGTCGGCATCGAGCCCGCCGAGCTCCCCCGGATCTTCGACCGGTTCTACCGCGGCTCGCGGGCCAATGAGGCGCGCGGCAGCGGCAGCGGCCTCGGCCTCGCGATCGTTCGCTCGATCGTCGACATGCACCGCGGCTCCGTCGAGGTGAGCAGTCGGCTGGGATCCGGGACGACCTTCCGGGTCGCCCTGCCGGCCGATCCGCGTCGCGACGACGTGGCCCCGCCGGCCGGCAGCCCCGCCACGAGCGGCGCCCCGAGCACGACGGCGACGTCGCCCGATGGCGCAACGGTCGCCGGAAGCGAGGCGATTGCCGCCGCGAAGGTGGTGGATTCTTCACCGACCGGGCGGCCGAGCCTGAACCGCGAGTCATCAGGCTAGGCACCCACCACCCCGCGCCATGCGGTCGTCGGCCCCAGCCGATCGGTCCCGCATCCCGCTCCCTCACGAAACGAGACCGCCGCCGATGACCGATCCCACCCGACCCGACGACGAGACCCAGCCCCACGAGACGACCGGCTGGGGCGCACCCGATCCTCATGCGGCGGCGTCCGGTCGTACCCCCGGCGACGCCCCGGCGCCGGGCTTCCCGCCCGCACCGGGCTTGCCGGCGGCTTCACCGGCCCCGTCGGCGTCCTTTTCGCCACCGCCCGAGGCCCGGACCGATTGGGCCCACGCGCGCTGGGCCGATCGCGAACCGACGCCCGAGCGCTGGTTCGAATCCGCCACCTCGACCGCCACCCGCCCCGTTCCCCCGCCCGCTCGCCGCTCGGGCGGCGCCGGGACGGTGGTCGGCGCCGCCCTGCTGGCGGCGGTCCTCGCGTCCGGCGGCACCGTCCTTGCCCTCAACGCCAGCGGCGCCCTGAACCGGACGACGATCGTTGCGCCGGCGGCCGGCTCGAACGCCAACCCGGCGACCGTCAAGCAGCCCGTCACGCTCGACGAGTCGTCGGCGATCATCGACGTCGCCGCCAAGGCAAGTCCGTCGGTCGTCCGGATCTTCACCGAGGGGATCGACCCGAACAGCATCGTCCAGCAGCCGGAATCCGGCATCGGATCCGGGATCGTCTTCGACGCCAACGGCTGGATCCTGACCAACCGGCACGTCGTCGCCGGCACGACCAGCCTCCGGGTCGAGCTGAAGGACGGCCTCCGCTTCGACGGCAAGGTGTACGGCGTGGACACCCTGACCGACCTCGCGATCGTCAAGATCGAGGCGACCGGCCTCACGCCCGCGACGATGGGCGACTCGGACGGTCTCAAGGTGGGTGAGCTGGTCGTGGCGATCGGCAGCCCCCTCGGGACGTTCTCCAACAGCGTGACCAGCGGGATCGTCTCCGCGACGGGTCGCCGCATCCAGACCGACGGTGGCGATCTCCGGAACCTCATCCAGACCGATGCCGCGATCAATCCCGGCAACAGCGGCGGGCCGCTCCTCGATGCGTCGGCCGCCGTCGTCGGCGTCAACACGGCGATCGCCCGCGATTCGACCGGGATCGGCTTCTCGATCCCGATCAACATCGCCCAGCCGCTCATGCGCCAGGCGCTCGCCGGTCAGCCGTTGAGCCGCCCGTACATCGGGATCCACTTCGTCCAGCTCGACGCCCAGTACGCCAAGGACAACAACCTGTCGCTCAAGGACGGTGCCCTCGTTCAGGAGGACAAGACCACCTCCGATCCGGGCGTGATGCCGAACGGGCCGGCCGACAAAGCCGGCCTCAAGGAGGACGACATCGTCACGAAGATCGGCGAGCAGACGATCGATACCCTCCATCCGCTCGACGCGATCCTGTCGCAGTACTCGCCGGGCGACACCGTCCTCCTGACGATCGTCCGCGACGGGGCGACGATGACGGTCGGCCTGACGCTCGGGACGCGACCACCGGGTCTCTAGGCGTTCGCCCGGCGAGGAGCTCAGCTCAGCTCGGCGAGCGGCGCCGCCAGACCTCGACCCCGACGAAGTCGAGCGGCCCGCCCAGCTGGACCTTGGGCTTGCGGACCCGGACGCCGACCTCGGTCACCGGGAAGTCGATGAGGAGCTCGTGGCTGATCGCCTCGGCGAGCGCCTCGAGCAGGCGGTAGGAGGTCGACTCGACGATCTGGCGGACGACGTCGTAGACCCGCGCGTAGTCGACGGACTTCTCCAAATCGTCGTCGGTCCCCGCCGGCTGGAGATTGAGCAGGAGCTCGACATCGACCTCGAACGGCTGGGGCGTCTCCAGCTCATGGTCGTAGAAGCCATGGCGGCCCTGGAGCCGGATGTTGTGGAGCACGATCCGATCGCTCAGGGCCCGTCTCCTCGTGCATCTGCCGGGTCCGACCAGCCCCGGACGATGGCGTCGGCCATCCGGGCCGCCCGGACATTGGGCCGGACGTCGTGGACCCGGACGATGTCGACGCCGGCAGCGATCCCGAGGGCCGTCGTCGCGAGGGTCGCCTCGAGACGCTCGCCGGCATCGAGGTCGAGGACCTTGCCGAGGGTCGACTTGCGGGACGTTCCGAGCAGCACGGGTCGGCCGAGGGCGCAGACGCGATCGAGCTCCCGGAGCAGGACGAGATTGTGGGTCGCCGTCTTGCCGAAGCCGAACCCCGGATCGACGATGATCGCGTCCCAGGCGATGCCGGCCTTCAGCGCTCGCTCGATCGCGGCCTCGAGATCGGCCAGCACCTCGGCCATCAGGTCCGTGTAGCGGGCCTCGGGCCGGTTGTGCATCAGGACGATCGGCGCGCCACGCCCGGCGGCGAGCCCGAGCATCTCGTTGTCGGGCGCGACGCCCCAGACGTCGTTGACGAGATCGGCCCCGGCCTCGAGTGCCGCCGCGGCGACCGCGGCCTTCGTCGTGTCGATGCTCAACGGCACGTCGGGGAACGAAGCGCGCAGCGCGGCGATCACCGGGACAACCCGGGCGATTTCGTCGGCGACGGAGACGTCGCGGTGACCGGGCCGGGTCGACTCCCCGCCGACATCGAGCAGGTCGGCACCCTCGTCGATCATCCGCCGTCCGGCGGCGACCGCGAGATCGACCGGGTCCGCGCGGCCGCCTGAAGCGCCCGCCGCCGGGGCGAGCAGCCCGTCGCCCGAGAACGAATCCGGGGTGACGTTGAGGATCCCCATGACCTGGGTCCGGCTGCCCCAGGTGAAGACGCGCGGACCGATCCGGGTCGCGCCGTCGGCTTCCGGAAGGGCATGCGCGACGCCGGTCGCGGCTGGGGATCGATCCGTCATCACGGCCGATTGTCCACCGGATCGCGGAGCAGCGGATCGTCGACGAGGCGAGCCCGGATCGCCCCGACGAGATAGAGCGAACCGGCGACGACGATCGGGCCCGGCGGTCCGCTCAAGACCCGGTCGAGGGCCAGGCCGACGTCAGGCTCCGCCTCCACGGTTGCCGTCCGGCCCAGCCGGTTCGTCCAGATCGCGGCGAGGCGACCGGCGGGCAGCGCGCGCGGCGTGTCGATCGCCGTGGCGATGACCCGTCCCCCGGCGAGCGTCGCTGAGCCAGCGAGCGCGGCGACGATCCCGGCGACGTCCTTGTCGGCCATCGATGCGGTCAGCAGGGTCAGGCGGCCCGGCGTCAGGAACGGCCGGAGGTCCGTCATCGCGGTGGCGAGCGTCGCGGCCCCCGCCGGGTTGTGGGCACCGTCTAGGAGGATGTCGCGGCCGTCGATCGAAAGAAGCTCGAGCCGGCCGGGCCAGCGGGCGTCCGCGTAACCGCGCCGGCGGTCGCCGTCGGCGACGTTTGCGATCCCGGCGTCTGCGAGCGCATCGAGGATCGCGTCGGCGACCGCGACATTGGCCGCCTGGTGGCGGCCGCGCAGGCCGACGCGTGTCGGACCGAGTCGCGGCAGCTCCACGATCAGCCCGTCGCGGTCGAGGCTCGCGACGGAGACCGGCTCGACGATCGTGAGCGGAACGCCGAGCCGAGACGCGCGGCGCCGAACGATCTCGCGTGCCTCGCCGGTCGTTCCGGTCACGGCAAGGTCGCCACGCATGATGATCGCCGCCTTCTCGCGGGCGATGTGGGCGATCGTGGGGCCGAGGCGTTCGGTGTGGTCTAGATCGACGTTCGTGATCGCCGCGACGCCACCGTCCCAGACGTGGGTGGCGTCGAGCCGTCCGCCGAGGCCGACCTCGACGAGCGCGAGATCGACCCGCTCCTCGGCGAACCAGGCAAACACGACCGCGGTGAGGAGCTCGAACTCGGTCGGCTCGCCCGTGCTCCGCGGCAGCCGGTTCGCGGCCGCGATCACGTCCCCCACGAGACGCGCGAACGTGGCCGCGTCGACGGGCCGGCCGGCGATCTGGAGCCGCTCGCGGTACGAGACGAGGTGCGGCTTCGGCGTCTCGCCCACCCGGAGACCGGCGGCCCGGATCGCCGCACCCGCCAGGGCCAGGACGCTGCCCTTGCCGTTCGTCCCGGCGACGAGCGCGCCGCGGATCGCGAGGTGTGGATCACCGAGCTCCCGGAGCAGGGCCGTCGTCCGGCCCAGCCCGAGACGGACTCCGAACCGGCCCCGTTCCGCAAGGGCGGCGAGGGCGTCGTGGTACGCGGACGCGACTGATGGATCGTCCGGCGGGCCGGAACCCTGGGCGGCGCTCACTCGCGGCTCAGGTCGTCCTCGTAGAACACGCACTGGTTGAAGCGCGGGGTCAAGCAGACGTCGTTGACG
>DASUPH010000397.1:0-2012 GCA_036276275.1 Candidatus Limnocylindrales bacterium | reverse complement strand
GGCCAATCTGGGCGCCAACGCCATCCTCGGGGTGTCGCTGGCGACGGCCCACGCCGCGGCCAGCGCACACGACCTGCCGCTGTACCGCTATCTCGGCGGCGTCGGAGCCCGCATCCTGCCCGTGCCGATGTTCAACATCCTCAACGGCGGCAAGCACGCCCAGGACTCCACCGACTTCCAGGAGTTCATGGTCATGCCGCTCGGCGCGGCCACCTATGCCGACGCGCTCCGCTGCGGCGCGGAGATCTTCGCCGCGCTCCGGACGATCCTCCGCGACGAGGGCCACGCGACCGGCCAGGGCGACGAGGGCGGCTTCGCGCCGTCACTCGGTTCGAACGCGGCCGCCGTCGAGGTGATCCTCCGGGCGATCGAGAAGGCCGGCTACCGGCCGGGTGAAGATGTCGCGATCGCCCTCGACCCGGCGACGACAGAGCTGGTCGTCGAGGGCAGCGGAGGGGACGCGCCGACCCGCTACCGGCTCACGACCGAGAACCGGACCCTCGATTCCGGCGAGCTGATCGACCTCTGGGCCGACTGGGTCGCCCGCTACCCGATCGTCTCGATCGAGGACGGCCTGGCCGAGGACGACTGGGCCGGCTGGTCGGAGATCGTGCGACGGCTCGGCGACCGGGTCCAGCTCGTCGGCGACGACCTGCTCGTGACGAACACGGAGCGGATCGAGCGGGCGATCGGCGAGGCCGCGGCGAACAGCGTGCTGATCAAGCTCAACCAGATCGGGACGCTGACCGAGACGATCGACGCGATCGAGCTCGCGCGGCGGGCCGGCTGGACGGCAATCGTCTCCCACCGCTCGGGGGAGACCGAGGACACCACGATCGCGGACCTCGTCGTCGCGATGGGCACGGGCCAGATCAAAACCGGCGCCCCGTCGCGAAGCGAGCGCGTCGCAAAGTACAACCGGCTCCTCCGGATCGAGGGCGAGCTCGGCGACGGCGCGGTCTACCTCGGCGCCGCGGCACTCGGACGGAAGGCATCCGGTCGAACCGAGGTCGGCGCCGCCACGTGACCCGGTTCGTGGATCGCGGCTCGATCGTCGCCGCGTACGTCGGGATCGGGATGGCCGTCACGATCGCGATCAGCTTCCTCCTGGTCATCCCGATCGAGCCGATCTACTGGCTCCTGGCGCTCCCGTCCGGCCTGCTCATCGGTTACTACGCGAATCAGCGCAGCGACCGGCGGGCGGGTCCGTGGAGCCGGATCGTCGCGAATGCGATCCTGGCCGGCGTCGCGACGGGCCTGACGCTGGCGCTCTTCCTGCTCATGGTCAAGGCGCTGTTCTTCTTCGGCGACAACGGCTATCGCCCGACCGAGCTCGGCGGGACGATCAGCTGCACCGGCGGTGCCGACTGCGTGTACGAGCGATACCGCGAGGACAATGCGACGGAGCTCGCCCGCGAAGGGGTCAGCGACGCCGCCTCCTTCGGCGACCTGTACTGGCGCCAGCAACTCTCGTCCGCCGCCACTCTCCTCGTCCTGACGACCCTGGGCGGCCTCGGTGGCGGCGTGCTGTACGGCGTCTTCCGCCCGAAGACGAGCCGGAGGCCAGACACCGCAGCGGCGCGACCTTGACAGATGTAGTTGCGTAAGCAATCATCTGGGTAACGCCCTCGCACCCAAGGAACCTCGCAGCCATGCCCGCTCTGACCGTCCCCGACATCACCGTCCTGCCCCGGATCCCCGAACCGGATCCCACGATTGCCCGGCAGCGACCGGTCCGCAGCATCACGAACGCCCCGAGCGGCTTCGAGGGCGAGGGCTTTCCCGTCCGCCGCGCCTTCGCCGGGGTCGACCTTGCCGACCTCGACCCGTTCGTCCATCTCGACCAGATGGGCGAGGTCGAATATGCCCCGGGCGAGCCGAAGGGCACGCCGTGGCATCCCCATCGCGGCTTCGAGACGGTCACGTACATGATCGACGGCACGTTCCAGCACCAGGACTCCCACGGCGGCGGGGGTCTCATCGCCAACGGCGCCACGCAGTGGATGACGGCC
>DASUPH010000396.1:0-2755 GCA_036276275.1 Candidatus Limnocylindrales bacterium | reverse complement strand
GCCGGCTCACCGCCGGCGCGTTTGACGAGATCCATCGTCGTCATCGCCAGACCGGCGCCGTTGACCATGCAGCCGATGGTGCCGTCCAGCTTGATGAACGTCAGCCCGGCTTCACGAGCCTCGCGGTCGGCGGGATCCTCGTCGTCGGGGTCGCGGAGCGCCTCGAGCTCCGGATGGCGGTCGAGGGCCGAGTCGTCGAGCGTGACTTTCGCGTCGAGGCACTGAACGCGTTCACCGACGATCCCGTCGACGCCGGTCTCCTTGACGATCGCGAGGGGGTTGATCTCGACGAGATCCGCGTCGTACGCCCTCATCGTCCGGACGAGCCCGGTCGCGATCGCGACGGCGTCCTTGAGGTGCGCCCCGAGGCCGAGCCGGAACGCCATCTCGCGCGCCTGGTACGGCAAGAGGCCGAGGAGGGGATCCGCGGCGATCGTGATGATGGCGTCGGGTCGGTCGGCCGCAACCTGCTCGATCTCGACGCCGCCCTCCGCCGACCCCATCAGGATGATCGTCCGGCTGGCCCGGTCGAGGACGGCGGACAGGTAGTACTCCTTGACGATGTCGGCGGCGGGTCCGACGAGGACCTTGCGGACAGGAATGCCCTTGATCTCGAGAGCGAGGATGGAGGCGGCGACCTGCTCAGCCTGCTCGGCGGAGCCGGCGAGCTTCACGCCGCCGGCCTTGCCGCGGCCGCCGACGAGGACCTGGGCCTTGATGACCACCTGGGCCGCACCCGCGCCGAGGAACCGCTCGGTGGCGGCCCGCGCCTCGGCCGCGGTATGGGCGACCTCCCACGGGGGGACGGGCAAACCCTGGGCGACGAGCAGCGACTTGGCGTCGGCTTCCTGGATCTTCACGCGCAGAGGTTCTCCGGCTCGTTCGGCGGGACTCGTTCGGCGGGATGAGTGATGGTACCGCGCAGGGGAGGCGCCGGACCCATTTCGGAACGATCCGTATGTGCCCCATCGCCATACTCGGTGAGCGCGACCGTCCGGCCGCGCCGCCGCCGAGGGCGACATGCAGCAGGATCTCGTGGAACGAGCTCGACGAGGTGATCATGACGCCTTTGCCGCGCTTGCAGCTGCCGCGATCTTCCGGCTGGATGCGGCCGCCCGGCTCATCCTTCGTGACCCCGAACACGCGAAGGACGCCGTCCAGGAGACGCTCGTCCGCGCCTGGCGCGACCTGCCCACGCTGCGCAGCCCCGCTCGCTTCGACGCATGGCTGCATCGACTTCTGTATCGCGCCTGCATCGACGAGGTGCGCCGCCTGCGGCGCCACCGCTTCGATGTCGACCTGACCCCGATCGACCACCCGGACCTTGACGACGCGACCGCCGTCATGGCCGACCGCGACCAGCTCGAGCGCGGGTTCAGCCGCCTCGACCCGGAGTCGCGGGCCCTCATCGTCCTTCACCACTATCTCGACCTGCCCCTGCCGGAGGTCGCCATCGCGCTCGGAATCCCGCTCGGAACGGCGAAATCGCGCCTCCACCGAGCGCTCCAGGCCATGCGTGCGGCGCTCGACGCCGATGCCCGACCCCGGGCTGAGTTCGCGGAGGGCCGACTCGCATGACGCTAAACGATGGCTTCGACCGGACCGTCTCGACGTGGCTCGACCACCAGGCCGGGCGCGGCGCGCCCGAATACCTCGGCGAAATCCTCGCCCGGACGACCCGGACCCGGCAGCGCCCGGCATGGTCGAGCCTCGAAAGGTGGCTCCCCGTGCAGATGACATTCAGTGGTCGGCTTGCGCCGATCCCGCGGCTGACCTGGGCCGTCGTTGTCCTGGCCATGCTCGTTCTTGCCGTGGTCGCCTTGCTCGCGTCGGGCTTCGGTCAGCGACGGCTGCCCCATTTCGGCGCGGTCGCCAACGGCCAGATCGCGTTCATCGACGGCGGCACGCTCAGGGTGGCGGCAGCGGACGGGTCGAACCCCCGGACCCTGACGGCGCTGCCAGACGGCGCCGAACAGCTGGCCTTCGCACCGGACGGCACCCGGTTCGCCTACCGGACGACCGGATCAGTGCCGTCTCTCGTCGTCGCGAATGCGGACGGGTCCAGCCCCATCGTCGTCGCGAGCGGCACGGCGATCGGGACAGGCGACCCGTTCGCCTGGTCGCCCGACAGTCGTCGACTCGCCTTCACCAACGTCATCGTGGCCGACAAGATCCGCACGATCGACGTCGTCGACGCCGATGGCTCGCATCGGACGCAGGTCATCCAGGGCTCGGGCGCCGAAAGCCTGGACCGGTTCCGGCCGGCCTGGTCGCCCGACGGCCAGTGGATCTCGTTCTTCTCGACCGAGCCGAACGGCTACGTGGCCCTGAACGTGATTCATCCGAATGGCCTCGGAGCGCAACGGCTTCCGACGTCCACGATGAACCCGCGGTACATCGACATGAGCTGGTCGCCGGATCCCGCGCAGAGTCGGGTCGTCTACGTTGCCGGCGGTTACGCGAAGATGTTCGACCTCGTCGCGTCGAAGGAGACGATCATCGGGACCGGCTTCTGGCCGACATGGTCGCCGGACGGTGCGCGCATCGCCTGGTGGAGCGATCGCGCCCAGGCCGTCAGCGTCGCGGACGCGCTTGCGGGTGATGCGCGGCCGGTGACGCTCTTCCCGTGGTACGGATCCGGCAACTGTCAGGACCATCCGGAGGCGGCCGGCATGTCCAGCTGCGGTCCGGCGCAATGGTCCCCGGATGGCGTCTGGGTCTATGCACCAGACGTGGTCGGGAAGTCGATCCTGAT
>DASUPH010000395.1:0-3256 GCA_036276275.1 Candidatus Limnocylindrales bacterium | reverse complement strand
CAGGAGCCGGACGCCGGGAATCGTCGCCTTTTCGACGGATCCGAGCCGGCCGGACGGCATCGCCGCCCGGCTGAACAGGACGGCGATCGGCGCAGCGACGACAGCGGTCGCGATGAGGATGGCCTGCCAGGGGACGCCCGCCTCGACGGCGCGGCCGACGATGGCGGGGCACGCCAGGGCCCCCGCGCTGAAGCAGAAGTGCAGCAGGTTGAGGGCGCGGCCCCGACTGCCCGGGAAGAGATCGAGGATCAGGCCGTTCCCGGCCCCGTCGAGCGTCCCGCAGCCGATCCCGAACGGGAGGGCCCCCAGCACGAAGATCGGCCACAGGCTTGCCGTCGCCAGCGCAACGAGCCCGACGACCGCCAGCCCGACACCACCGGCAAGGACGAGTCGCCGTCCGAACCGCTGGGTGAGCAGGGTCCCACCGAGAACTCCGGTGCCGTACGCCGCTGCGTTGACGAGGAAGAAGAACCCCATCCCGGCGTCCGTCTGGCCGAAGTCGTGCTCGATCGAGCGAATGAGGGAGGCCACGAGCAGGCCCGACCAGCCGATCAGGACGAACGAGAGGCAGCCGAGGACGGCCGCGGCATTCGGCCGCGCAGCCGGGGAGCGGGGCATGCCCGGATGCTACGCGGCCTGACTGATCTCGTGCCGGGACCTTGCCATGGCCCTCGCGTGGGTTCACTCTCGTGGTCCACGCAGCGAAGAAGGAGGGTCCGATGGGGGATATCAGGGACATGGCCGCGAAGTTCGAGGAGGTCCTGAAGGCCGGCGACTTCGGAAAGGTTGCCGAGCTGACCCAGGAGTACGCCGCGGACGACTTCGTCGAGGAGTGGCCTCAGTCCGGGGAGCGCCTGTCGAAGGCGGCCTCGATCAAGATGACGGAGAACTATCCCCAGATGACGGGCAAGACCCCGTCGTTCAAGTACCGCCGAATGCTGGGCGGCGGCGACATCTTCGTCGTCGAAGGCACGATCGACTACGGCGACGGCGTGCCGGTCAGCTACGTCTCGATCGGTGAGATCCGTGACGGCAAGATCGCGCGCGTCACCGAGTACTTCGCGAATCCGTTCGAGGCACCGGCCTGGCGAGCGGACTTCGTCGAGCGCATGGAGCCCGCGACCGCCTGATCCGTCGCCTGCCCGGCGATCGGCATCGGCCCGGTCGCCGGGCGTCGTCATGCGTCCTGCCTCGCGACGCCGGGCATCAGAGGCGAAACCGCTGCCCGCGCTCTCGTCGTACCTCCAGAGAGTTCCGGTCGACCGCTGCCCCGCGGCCAGGCCGTCGAAGCACATGGAGGTCCTGCACATGGCCAGACGCGCCTTCGCGCTCCTCGCAAGCGTCGGCCTGTTGATGGCCGGGGCGATTCCCGCAACCGCCGCGAACATCAACAGCCAGAATTCCTTCGTCGTGACCAATCTGCAGTCCGACGTCCCCGGCCGGGCCCTCCACACGGACCCGGATCTCGTCAACGGCTGGGGGATCGCCGCCCGCCCGACATCACCATGGTGGGTCGCCGATAACGGCACGCACCGGTCGACCCTCTACAACGGCAATACCGGCCTGAAGGTCACGACGGTAATCGTCGACATCGCCGGCAACGGCGGTCCGGGCGACCCGACCGGCATCGTGGCGAACCCGTCGACCCAGTTCGGCATCACCGGCAGCAGCGGAGTGACGGGCCCTGCCTCGTTCATCTTCGACGGCGAGGATGGCACGGTCTCGGCCTGGAACGGCGGCAGCACCTCCGTGGTCAAGGCCACCTCGCCCGACGGCGCGATCTACAAGGGCCTCGCCGTCGGCAGCGTCGGGGCGAACAGCTACCTCTACGCGACCGACTTCCACAACGCCCGGGTCGACGTCTACAACGGGACGTTCACCCTCCAGCACTGGGCCGGCGCGTTCGTCGATCCCGGCATCCCCGCGGGCTATGCCCCCTTCGGCATCCAGAACCTCGCCGGACAGATCTTCGTGACGTACGCGAAGCAGGACGCCGACGCCGAAGACGAGATCGCCGGTCCGGGCTTCGGCTACGTCAGCGTATTCGGGACCGACGGCTCATTCCAGGGGCGTGTCGCCTCCGGCGGCGACCTCAACGCCCCGTGGGGCCTTGCCATGGCACCGGCCGGCTGGGAGCGCTTCGGCGGCCATCTGCTCATCGGCAATTTCGGCGATGGCCGGATCAACGGCTACCGGGCGTCCGGGGGAGCGTGGGAGGCGCGGGGCCACCTGAAGGCGCCGAACCACCAACCGATCGAGATCGATGGCCTCTGGGGCATCGGCTTCGGGAACAACAATGGCGTCAACAACGGGGGCGCCGGACCGACGACGACGCTGTTCTTCGCCGCCGGCCCGGATGACGAGACGCACGGCTTGTTCGGCTCGATCAGCGCGCCGTAAGCCCCCGTTTCGTCGGGCAAGCGGGAACGCCAGGCGCCGCGAGGGGCCTGGCGTTCCGATTCGGGTCGGGTATCGCTCAACGTGTGACGGACGCGCCCGAATGTCAGCTCCGGAGGTCCTTCCAGAACCAGGTCGTCGGCGCGAGGACGCCATCCGCTCGATAGGCATGGTTCGGCATCGTGCCGAGCTCCTGCCAGCCCAGCGAGCGGTAGAAGGCGTCGGCGGCAGTGCCCGCTTCGGTGTCGAGGATCAGCAGCCAGCGGCCGTCGGCCATCGCCCGCGCCTCGGCAGCGACCATCAGCGCCCGTCCGAGACCGCGCCGGCGGGCCGAGCGGTGGACCAGGACCTTGGCGATCTCGGCCCGATGCGGGGAGTTCTGGTTGACCGAGCGGATCAGCAGGGTGGAGCCGACGATGATCCCGCCATCGGCGCGATGGCCGCTATCGACCGATCGGGCGACGAAGGCCGTGGTGGTCCCCGCGGCGATGGCGGGGACCCTGGCCGTCCACCAGGCCGCGGCATCCGTCGCCGTGACGCCGGCGAGGAAGTTGACCGACGCACCCCCGGCGACGGCATCGAGCAGGAGCGACGCCAGGTCCGGGATCGCCGCGACGTACGCGTCGGCGTCGAGGGCGACGATCTCGTATGGTTCCGTTGCCGCCCGTTCGAGCGTCATGCCCGTATCTTGGACGACGCCGTCGACGACGACGCCGGCGGGGAGGAGCGCGTGATCCAACAGCCGGGAGAAACCCTGGACCCGCGGACGGAGACGCAGGTCGACGCGGTCGTCGAGATCGTCCGTGGCGTCCTCGCTGACGACGTCACCGCGGCCTACCTGTACGGCTCCGCCGTCCTG
>DASUPH010000394.1:0-5363 GCA_036276275.1 Candidatus Limnocylindrales bacterium | reverse complement strand
GGTCGAGATGCTCGCCTCACGGACGACCTCGCATTTCGGGCAGCGCAGCAGGAGGTTCGTCCGGTCGCGGTCGCAGCGGTCCGTTCCCGACGGGTAGATCAGGCCGTCAAGCGGGCAGTACGGCTCGCCCGATGGAGCGATCACCTGACCGAGATGATCGCGCGGCGCGATCCGGGTGCCTTCCTGGTAGGTGACCTTTGTCCGCGGCTTCGTGATCCCGTAGCCGAGCCAGGCGAGCACGCCAAGCGTCAGCAGGGGCCCGACGACGCCGATCAGGACCAGGACCGGGAGCAGCGCGATCAGGCCGGCCCAGTCCGGGATCACGAGCTTCGAGACGAACCCGAGGAGATCGGACCACAGGTGCTGGATCTGGTCGAGCACGTTCACGGGCGCATTCTAGCGCCGCGACAGAGGAGCGCCCGTCCTGCGAGGCCCGCAGGGTGCTTCCGCGTCCAACTATTCCCAGAAGGACTATTTGGCGACGGCGGGGCAGGCCGGGACCGGCGCCCGGCCTCAGCGCTTCGGGGTGCGCTTGGCGTTGCCGCGCTTGCGAGTGGCGCCGCGGCCGGGCGCCCACGGCTCGCGCTCGCCCGGCTCGGTCGTGTCGCCGGGTGCGCGCCCGGCCGGCGACCGGACGCTCGACGGCGGTCCCTGGCCGCTCGACGGTGGCCGGGGTGGTCGCGGGTTCCCGACCGACGGCGACAGCAGCCGCGGCCGCTCCATCCGTTTCACGAGCCAGGACGTGCCGGCGGTTCGGGCGCCGCGTCGCTGGAGTGCGAACCGGAGGTCGCGGTCGTCGGTCACGACGAGGATCGCGTCGGTCGCCGGTGAGCCGCCACCCGCGGCTGCGCCCGCTGCCATCGCCACGTCCTCGACCAGGGTCACCAGGATCGTGTCGGCCGTGTGGCGGCCGCTGAACCGGACGCTCAGCCCGTGGGCGATCCGCTCGCCGCGAACGCCGCGCTCCGGCGGACCGTCGAAGACGAGCTCGATCGCCGTCTCGGCCGGGATCACGCCGCGCAGCCGGCCGATGAGCGCCGCGGGCGGCTGGCGGTCCGGACCCCGGCTCACGGCGTGGAGCAGGTTCGTTCCGTCGACGAGGAGGCGGGTCACGCCGGCGAGCGGGTCGTTGTGATGGGAGATGCGGGTCACCGGCCCAGCGTAGCCGCTCCGGTAGCATTCGCCCTCGATGCCTTCCCCCGGACTGCTCCTGCTCGTCGACCTCGATGGCGTCCTCTACCGCGGCGCGGAGCCGGTGCCCGGCGTCGCCGCGGTCCTCGCGACGCGAGCGGCCCGCGGCGACGACATCGTTTACGTGACGAACAACTCGATGTGGTACCGGGCCGACTACGTCGACCGGATCGCGGCGATGGGCGCGCCCGTCGACGTGGACCGGATCGTCTCGTCGCCACGGGCCACCGCGCTGTACCTCAGGGACCACGAACCGTCGATCCGGCACGTCCTGACGGTCGGTGCCCGGGGCCTCGAACGGGAGCTCGAGGATGCCGGCTACCGGGTCACGCCCGCGGCGGCCGCGGCGGAGCGGATCGCCGGCACGGGCTTCGAGGGCACCGACGGCGGCGACGGCTGGGAGGCTGCCGGTCGCCCGGACGCGATCGTCGTCGGGCTCGACCCTCAGATCGACTACCTCCGACTGGCGGTGGCGGCCGACTGCGTCCGGGCCGGCGCCCGGTTCATCGCGACGAACCGCGATCCGGTCTACCCGACCGAGCGGGCGATCCGCCCCGGAGCGGGCTCGATCGTGGCCGCGGTCGAGGCGACGACCGGCGTCGCCCCGATCGCGATCGGCAAGCCCGAGCCGTATCTCCTCGAGGAGGCCGCCCGGGCGGTCGGCCGCGATCCGGGCGACGCGATCATGATCGGCGACGGGCTCGGCACGGACATCGCCGCGGCCCGCGCGGTGGGGGCCCGAAGCATCCTGATGCTCACCGGCGTGACGGGGCGCGAGGCGGTCGACGGCGTCGCGGCCACGGAACGGCCAACCGCGATCGCCGCCGACGCGGCCGAGCTGGCCGAGGCCCTCGACCGGCTCGGTGGCTGACGGTCGCCACGTCCGAGATCGGAGTCCGAGATCGGAGCGACAGGCGGCGGCGGGGAGTGGTTCCTACGAGCGTTCGATTTCGGATGACGAGGACGCGGCGACGCCGGACCGCGCCGCCCACGCGTCGAACTCGGCCCCGAGTCGTTCGAGAGTGGGCTCGTCGGCGAAGGCGACGTCGAGGGCATGACGATCGATCGCCCAGAGCTCGGCGAGGGTCAGCCCGATCGAGTCGAGCGCTCGTTCGTACTCGTCGGTCAGGGTCAGGTCCGAGACGGTCGTGTCGTCGGTCGAGAGGGTCACGGGCACGCCCAGCCGATGGAGGCGGGCGAGCGGATGGGTCGCGATCGACGGGACGATGCCGGCCTGCCAGTTCGAGGTGGGACAGAGATCGAGCGTCACGCCCCTCGCGCTCAGCTCGCGACAGAGCTCCGGGTCGTCGATCGCGCCGGGGCCGTGGGCGATCCGCTCGGGATCCATCGCAAGCGCCCGCCGGACCTGGCCCGCGCCGCCCCACTCGCCCGCGTGGAGCGTGATCCGCAGCCCCCCCGCGCGGGCGGCGGCGAAGGCCTCGGCATGGAGCTGCGGGTCGGGAAACGAAGCCTCGGGTCCGGCCAGGTCCCAGCCGGTCAGGCCCTCTCCGACGAACCGCGACGCGATCTCGGCCAGCTCGACATTCGCAGCCGGATCGTGTGACCGGAGGGCGGTGCAGATCAGGCGGACCTCGGTCGATGTTCTGACGGCCGCGGCCCGGGCTCCGCGCGCCACCGCCGCGATCCCATCGGCGAGGGAGAGACCGCGCGCGACGTGGAGCAACGGCCCCCACCGGATCTCGAGGTAGCGGACGTTCTCGGCCGCCTTCGTCTCGACCAGTTCTGCGGCAGTCCGCTCGAGCGCCTCGGCATCCTGCATCAGCGCAATCGGCAGATCGAACGCGCGGAGCAGCTCTGCCTGGTCGCGACACGGCATCGGGGCGACGAGAACCGCCCGCATCCCCTCGACATCCCGTGGCGCGTCGACGTTCCGTGATCGAGCCAGCTCGAGCGCCGTCTCGATCCGGAGCGAGCCGTCGAGATGGAGATGGAGCTCGGCCTTCGGCATCGCCGCGAGGAGGGCGCGGCTCACCGCCGGAGTCCGGCCGGCCGTCGGTTCTGCCACGACCCGATGCTACGATGCCGGGCGATGACCGGGCCCCTCCGTCGCGCCATCCTCGTCGTCGCCTGGCTCCTGATCGTGGCGGTGATCGCGATCGGTGCCGCCGGCCTCGTCGCGGCGATGGCCCACCAGCCCGGCACCCCGTCCCGGGCCGAGCTGACCCTCGACGGCGATCGCGCCGCCGCGCCCCGCCTGGCCGCGATCCAGGGGCAGCTCACCGACCTGACGGGGGACGTGAAGAAGCTCGGCGAGCTTGGTCGCGGGGCGCTCGGCGCCCTCGTCGCCGTCGACTCGGAGACCCTCGCGACCGTCGTCGCAGACGGCCAGACCCAGTCGCGGGCGATCGAGACCCGGTCGGCCGTCATCCGCGAGCAGATCGCCCTCCTGCCGGGCAGCGGCCCGACCGAGGAGCTGGTCTGGTCGCCCGAGACGCGGGCTCGTCGCGACACGGCGCTCCAGGCCACCACCGCGACCGCCAACCTCGCGGGCCTCTGGACGCGGCTCGCCTTCGGATCGCTGACGGCGACGCGCCTGACCACGCTCCTCGTCAATCACGACCAGGTCGCGGGCGGAGCGGCGGCACTCATCCGGAAGGCGAAGTACGCGGCGGGTCTCACCGAGCTCACGAAGGCCGACAAGATCATCGCCGACAGCCGGGCCCTCCGCGACGCCCTGCAGAACACCGTCGACGTCACGACGCTGACCCAATGGCTCGATCGCAACGCCGAGTACGACGCCGCCCTCCGCCGCCTCGCCAAGGCCGTCATCGCATCGAAGGGCACGGTGACGAAGGAGGTCCGCAATGCGGCCATCGCGGAACGGAAAGCCCACGACCTGCTCCCGGCGAACACGAGCGGCCTCGTGATCATCCTCGCCGAGATCGGACGGGGCGGTCTGAACCAGGCGGTGATCGGAATCGAGGAGGCACGGGGTCAGCTCCAGGCCGCCGTCGATCGACTGGGCGCGCAGCCGGACGCGTCGGACGAGCCGACGACGAGCCCGGCGCCATGAGCGTGCCCGGCGCCATGGGCCGCGCGTACACTGGCGGCCACTGACCCGACGCGCCCGGCCCGGGGCGCCCATCCGACAAGGAGCTCCCACCCGTGCAGCTGCGCGTCGTCACCGACCAGCCATGGGACGTCCAGGCGGACGTCCTCGCCATCCCGATCGTGGGCGAGCCGGCCTTCGAAGGTTCGCTCGGCGAGCTCGACAAGCGGACCGGCGGTGAGCTCAAGGCGCTCGCCGCGTTCGGCGAGCTGCGGGCCAAGCGCTTCAGCACGTCGATTGCGGCGTCCGGGGAGCTGCCGGCCGGCCGCGTCCTGACGATCAGCGTCGGCCCCGCCGAGGACGTCGATCGCGAGACCGTCCTGCATGTCGGGGCGACCGCGGAGCATCGACTCGGCGGTCGTCGGGTCCATTCGCTCGCGATCTGGCTGAGCCCCCTCGCCGAGGCGCTTGCGGCCGCCGCCGATACGAGAGGGGCGAAGGGAACGAAGGCATCGAAGGCGGCCGCTGCTGCCGAGACCGCTGCCGAGCTGGTCGCCCGCGGTGTCGTCGAGGGCAGCTTCGACCCCAAGACGCTCTACCGCGAGCGGGACGCCACGTCCTCGGCGCCGCCGGCACTCGACCAGCTGATCCTCGTCGCACCGGGCGCCGACGCCGGCGCCCTGACCCGGGCGGCGGAGCGCGGCGTCATCATCGGCGAGGGCGCCAACCACGCCCGCTCGCTGTCGAACCGATCGGCCAACGACGTGACACCCGATGTCCTCGCCCAGGAGGCCCGCGACGTCGCCAAGAAGCACGGCCTGTGGATCGACGTGATCGAGCCCGACCGGGCCCGCAAGCTCGGCATGGGGATGTTCCTCGCGGTCGGCCAGGGCAGCGACAACCCGCCCCGGATGATCGTGATGCGGTCCGGCAAGAAGGGGGAGCGGGACGGCCTCGACCGCCATCTCGCGATCGTCGGCAAGGGCGTCTGCTTCGATTCCGGCGGGATCAGCATCAAGCCGGCCGACCGGATGGAAGAGATGAAGATGGACAAGATCGGTGCGTGCACCGTGATCGCGGCCATCGCCACGGTCGCCCGGCTCGCACCGGGCACGCCCCTCCTCGCGGTCGCGCCGGCCGTCGAGAACATGCCGGGCTCGCA
>DASUPH010000393.1:0-2248 GCA_036276275.1 Candidatus Limnocylindrales bacterium | reverse complement strand
TCTCGTCCGTCAGCACGCCGAAGTCGGGCTCGTTCACCCCGAGCAGGCGCAGGTCCAGGTCCTCCACCTTCCGCATCCGCCCACCCAGGACCAGGAGCCCGGACGAGGCGTTGTCGGCGACGGTGTCGACCAGCTTGATCTTCCAGTCGGCGACGCGGCTGTCGACGATCTCGACGGCCGGCAGCGCGCCCGCGATGGCGGTCAGCGCCGTCGCGGTGGTGACGCCCGGTCCGGCGAGGTCACGCTCCATCACGAACGCCAACTCGGCCTCGACGCGCGGCTGGACCAGCCGCGACATCGCGATCGGGTCGCCGTCCTCGACGAACATCTCGTCCGTCAGCACGCCGAAGTCGGGCTCGTTCACCCCGAGCAGGGTCTGCATGGGCTTGCTGGTCAGGCCGACCTTGCGGCCGATGACCTTCTGGCCCGCGGCGACGCGCCGCTCGATGTTGATCGACTGGATCGCGTAGGCGTCCTCGACGTCGAGACCGTCGTGGCGCTCGGTGAGGGGGGCGATGGGCTTGGCCGAGCGATCGGCCTCCCACAGCTCGTCGGCGAGGTCTTGATGGAGGGCGGGCTGCACGGTCATAGACACTCGTCCGCCGATGTCCCCGTCGGCAACCGCGCCGCGGGCCGGTTCCGGCGAGTGGGAACAGGTTTCGCCCACTGGGCCGCACGGGTTGCCCGGATCGCCGTGTTCGGGACGGTCTGCTCCGTCCAGCGGAAAGCCCCGGCGCCGTGCTTGACCCCCCTGACCTGCCCGAGGACCGTGGTGCGACCGATCACACGTGGTCGGCGATGCCGCCTGAGGAGGACCACACATGCAGGACGAGATCGTCGAGCCGCCGGGCTCGCATGAGCCGACGGAACATGCGAAGACCCCGAAGAAGGCGGCGGCCAGCGGCTGGATCGGCAGCGCGCTGGAGTACTACGACTTCTTCATCTACGCGCAGGCCGCCTCGCTGGTCTTCCCGCTGATCTTCTTCCCGTCGACCAACCCGCAGGTCGCGATCGTCGCGTCGTTCGCGACGTTCGGCGTCGGCTACGCCGCACGGCCGATCGGCGCGTTCGTCCTCGGCTACTGGGGGGACAAGCACGGCCGCAAGAACGTGCTCGTGCTGTGCATGTTGCTCATCGGGGCGTCGACCTTCCTCGTCGCGCTTCTCCCGACCTACGAACAGGTCGGGATCTTCGCGCCGATCCTGCTGGTGGTGCTGCGCCTGGTCCAGGGCTTCGCGGTCGGCGGGGAGATCGCCGGCGCCAGCGCCATGATCATCGAGCACTCACCGTTCGGACGGCGCGGGTTCTTCGGCAGCTTCACCCTGCAGGGCGTGCAGGCCGGGCAGGTCTTCGCCGCCGCGATCTTCCTGCCGCTGGCCGCCCTGATGCCGGCCGCCGCGTTCCAGTCGTGGGGCTGGCGGATCCCGTTCCTGCTGAGCGTCGTCGTCGTCATCGCGGGCTACATCATCCGGCGCCGGGTCGACGAGACCCCGGCGTTCCAGGAGGAGGCCGAGCACGGCGAGGTGCCGCCGTCGCCCATCACGATGGCGTTCCGCCACAGCGGCGGAAACATGGCGCGCGTCGCGTGCATGGCCCTGATGAACGTCATCGGCACCACGGTGGTGACCTTCGGGACGGCGTTCGCGACCAACCCGTCGTACGGGGTCGGGTTCACCACCACGAAGTACCTGCTGGTCTCGGTGGTCGGCAACATCGTCGCGGTGATCGTCATCCCGTTCGTCGGGAACCTGTCCGACAAGATCGGGCGCCGGCCGTGCATGATCGTCGGCTCGATCGGGTCGGCGGTCCTCGCCTACCCGTACCTCTACTTCGTCGCCGAGGACAACTTCTGGATGGCGTTCCTCTTCGCCATGCTGATGTGGGGCGTGATCTACCAGGGCTACAACGCGGTGTTCCCGGCCTTCTACCAGGAGCTGTTCCCGACGGCCACGCGCGTCACCGCGTTCGCCATCTCGCAGAACGCCGGCACGCTGGTCACGGCGTTCCTGCCGGCGATCTACAGTGCGCTCGCCGGTCCGACGCCCGCCTCGTGCGTGGCCAACAAGGTCTTCCAGCCCGCTGCGGTCCTTCCCTCCGGCCAGACCTGTGAGGTGGCGGCCGAGGCGGCCCAGATGGACGTCGTCTGGACCGTCGGCACGATCACGCTGGTCATCGGGATCCTGGCGGCGACCGTGGCCTACTTCACGCAGGAGACCTACCGGATCCACATGAACGACCTCGGCAACCC
>DASUPH010000392.1:0-2076 GCA_036276275.1 Candidatus Limnocylindrales bacterium | reverse complement strand
ACCGCGAGGTCACCGTCGCCGTCCACGCCGAGGACCTTGCCCTGGGCGGCGCGGCCGTCGCGGAAGCTGACCGTGACCTCGTCGCCGCGCAGGTTGTGGGCGTTGGTCAGGACGCGGCCTTCGGCGATGACGACGCCGCTGCCGCGGGTCCGCTGGCCGATCCCCACCACGGCCGAGCCGGCCGTGTCGGAGACGCTCCGGATCGCGTTCGAGAGTTCGTCGAGGATGGACATTTCGGGCGGGCCTCCGGCTGGGGAGACGGCACCGTCGGGTGCTCGTCGTGGGGTTAGTTGTCAGTTGCAAATCGCAACATACTACTGACTGACCGGGCGCGCAACCCCATCGGGTACGATGCGACGCATGACCGAGACCGCGCCCGCCTACGCGCCGCCGAGTGCCCTCGAGGCGGCCCTCGACCGCGTCGGGGACCGCTGGTCCCTGCTCGTCGTCGATGCCCTGCTGGACGGCCCGCGGCGGTTCGGCGAGCTGCGCGACGCCCTGCCATCGATCGCCCCGAACATCCTCACCGACCGGCTGCGGCGGCTCGAGCGCGAACGGATCCTCGTCGCTGCCCCCTACAGCACGCGACCGCCGCGAATGGAATACACGCTGACCGGCGACGGCCGCGACCTCGCATCGGCGCTCCGTCTCCTGGCCGACTGGGGGACCCGGCGGACCGGCGGCGAGCCGCTCCGCCACGAGCGATGTGGGACGCCGGTCGAGGCGCGGTGGTTCTGTCCGACGTGTGGCCTCGCCGTCACGGACGCCGAGATTGCAGGAGCGGAGGAGACGCGGCTGGTCTGAACCTCCGGACGCCGGCCAGCAGCGAGGTCGCCAAGATGTCTGCTCTTCGCGAGACTAGGCCGGCGTCAGGTCCTGGTCCCCTTCACGAGCACGCCGTTGACCGCTGGGTAGTTCGAGAAGTACCGCTCCGTCCAGTGGAGTTTCCCGTGGTCGTAGATCGAGACGGTGACCCACACCTTGGCGCCGTCCGCCGGAGCGTTGTTGCGGTAGAAGTACCCCACAGGCTTCGTCGGATCCCTCACAACCGTGTCGATCGCGCGGGGGCCATGTCGGATGACCGTGTCGCTGATCTTGTAGGTCCGGCCGTTCGGGACGCTCCAGATCTTGAACGTGAGCCATCGCTTGGTGCCGTCCTGCGTGACGGTCCGCGTGATCAGGATCGGGTACTTGGTGTCGTTCTTGAAGCTCATCGTCTGCTTGGTCTTGCCGACGATCCATACGGTGGCATCGAGGCCCGGCGGATACCTGTTGATGAACTCGTTGTGGTTCTTTCGGGCGAGCGGCACCATGCCCGCTCGGAACGCCGCGTTGAAGAGCGTCGTGGAGGTGGTGCAGATGCCGCCGCCGAACGCGCCGGTGACGGTGATCTTCCCGCCCTCGATCGCGTTACCTGGGCCTGTGCCGGGGAGCTTGCGCAGGTCGCCGACGTCCCTCCAGAAGTCGAACGTCGCGCCTGCCGGCACGACCGTGCCGTTGATCTTGGTGGCCGGCGCCTCGATGTTCCCGCCCCAATGGTTATTGACGAGCACCCAGTAGAAGACGCTGAACGAGCTGATGGGCCGCATCTTGCCCGCGAACGTCTGGGCCGCGGCCGTCGTCAACGCCGGAGTCGTGACGCTGACGACCGCCGCCACGTCACCGCTCGAGGTGCCGCCGGCCCGAGCCGTCAGGAGATCGGCGACGCGAGCGGCGGTCGCCTTCCGGTCGAGGGCCCGCCCGTTCTTCGACGGCAGCACGCCTACGACCTTGGCGCCCGACGTCTGGAACGAAGCGTTCTTGGGGCTTCGGGCGACGGCGGCCGTCACGGGCGCCAGGGCCTTGTCGACCTGCGTCGTGTCGACGATCGGCCCGAAGCCGCCGGTGGGGGTCGGCCGGAACGTGATCCACGACCGGATCGTTGCCGCCGGGATCGTCCAGTGGTCGTCGCCGTCGCGGATCGTGACGTTCCGGGCCACCCGGTTCGCCGCGACAACCGCGTCGTTCGCCTCGGCGGTGGTGACGAACGGTTCGATCGTCGTGAAGGGCAGCTCGACGGTGACCTCCGCCGGGGCG
>DASUPH010000391.1:0-9894 GCA_036276275.1 Candidatus Limnocylindrales bacterium | reverse complement strand
CGTCGCCGTCGGCCTTGCCGTCGCCGTCACCGTCATCGTCCTCGGCCGACTCGCTGTCGGCCGCCGGTGCGGCGGCATCGGTGGCGCCATCCGGGGTCACGCCGGCCGCATCGAACACGGCGACCTCGGGCGCGATCGATGGGTACGCCTCGGCGAGCGCATCGGCCAGGTCGCCGAACACGTCCGTCGGGTCGTAGTACTCGACGAGCTCGTCAGCCGTCGTCAACGGCCGCCACTCGTTCTCCTCCTCGGTGAGGACCTCGGCCCGGAACTGACCCGAGGCGGTCAGGGTCAGCCGCTCGTCGTCGTCGTCGTTGACGATGAGGTCGCCGATCTTGGAGATCAGCAGCGACGAGGCGTCCTCGAACTGTTCGAGGAGGCGGGCCTCGCTCCGCTGGCTCCGTTCCTGGTACTCGAGCGCGAGGTCATAGAGACGCTGGGCGGCGAGCTCGTCGTCGTCCACCTCGACCGGCTCGGGCTGGGTGGCGGCCCACTCGTCGGCCGCGGCCGCGTAGGGGTCGGGCCCGATCGACGTTGCCTCGTCGGGGCCGATGCCCGCGCCGTCGAGCAGCTCGGGCGCGGCGGTCGGCTCGGCCGGGAGTCCGGCCGCCTCGCGGGCGGCCTCGGTGAAGGCGCTGTACAGGTCGGCCGGGTTGTAGAGCTCGACGAGCTCCGCGGCACTCTCGATGACCTCGGTCTCGCTCGTCCATTCGTGCGTCAGGTCGTCGAGGAAGCGCGTCCGGCTGCGGAAGGTCAGGTCCTGCGCGATCGAGAGGTAGTCCGGATCGTCGTCGATGAGGGTCAGGCCGCCGAGCTCCGCGATCCGCTCGCCGTTCGCCTTGAGGAACTTGTTCAGCTGCTCGGTCGCCTGGACCAGGAAATCGGATCGCTCGAGCTCGGCGTCACGCGCGATCTCGCCGAGCAGGTCGTTGCGGCCCGTGTCCATCGCGCTTCGCCTCCCATCGTCCGGCTGTGGTGATTCGGTTCTGCGGATCGTCATCGGGACCTCGCTCTCAGCCGTGGTATTCGAGATCGGGTCCCATCCGTTCGCGGAGGAACATCGAGTGGTGGCGCTGGAAGATCCATTCGCCGGCCCGGTGCCCGAGGGCGCGGAGTCCGGCGTCCGACTCCAGCCGGTCCAGTGTCGCGTAATCAGGCAGATCGAGCAGGATCACATTGTCGAAATCCCAGCCGTGGGCGACGTTGTACCAGCCCAGGAACCGGATCCCGTACTTCGCCTCGTATTCGCGGACCTGGCGCGCGAACAGCGTCTTCATGTAGAACTTGAAGAACGCGTCGCGGCCACGGCGGACCGAGAAGTACGTCGCCAGAACGGGCACGGGCCTGCGGTTCCTCCTGTCCACCGATCCGAGCCGCGGATCAGGTCCGGCTGAGCCCGGCGGGAACCGGGCTGCCTATTGTCGCACGGCCCCCTCGTCGGACGGCGGTCCGTCCGGCTCCGTCGGCGCGACCGGCCCAGGGTCTGCGGGCGCCACGGCGGCCGCCTCGTCCTCCAGTTCCCCGACCGTCCTCGTCGCGCTCGCGAGTGGACGCCGGCGACCGCGCCGATCGGCCGCGACGAGTCGCAGCAGGAAGATGACCGTCTGTCCCGCCACGAGCAGGAGAAGGATCACCGCGAAGAGCAGCGCGGCGCTCAGCCATGTCGGCCAGCCCCAGACCACGCTGAGCGGCGTCACGACGATGAAGATCCCGAGGACGGCGAGCTGGAAGCGGAAGCAACCGAGCCCGGGACCCCGTTCGGCGTCGAGGTCGTCGCCCTTGTACTGGACCGGGCCGGCGTTGATCGTCACGAGCGGGAAGGGTACGGGAAGACGGGGCGATGGGGCTATCCTGAACGAGCCCGGCCGGGCGGCGCTCCGCCACTCGCGCCGCCGTCGACAGACGGATGTGCCGATGTCCCGAAAACGATTGCTGATCATCGTCGCGCCGGCCCTCGTCGTCGGCGCGATCGAAGCGCTCAGCGACACCCTCCTCGATCCCGTGCTACCGTTTCCCGGCGACGCGATCCTGGTCACGCTGGCGGTGCTGGGCCTGTCAGTCGCGCTGTCCGGCATCGCGTTCCGGCGGGTTGACGCCCTCGGCGCCACCCTGGCCTCCAGGAACCGGGAGCTGGAGACCCGCGCCGCGGCAGCCGCCGCCCTTCACCGGGTCAGCGTCGCGATCACCGCCCTCGTCGACCTCCGCCAGGTCCTCGATGCGATCGTCGACAATGCCCGAACCCTGCTCGACGCGGACGTGGCCGTGCTCCTTCTGGTCGACCGGGATGGCCGACTCCAGCACGGCGCGTCGCGTGGGCCCGGCGGCGCCGTCGATGAGTCGGGTCAGCTGTCTTCGGCGACCCCCGACGAGGTCCTCCGGTTCGTCAACCTCGACTTCGCGGTCAGCCGCCTCGTCGCCCCGCTGCAGCGCGGGGCAGAGACGATCGGCCTCCTCGCCATCGGGTCACGACACACCCGCTCGTTCGGCGTGGATGCGGTCGAGACCCTGGCATCCCTTGCGAACCAGGCGGCGATCGCGATCGAGAACGCCCGCCTCCAGGCTCGACTGCGCGAACTCGCCGTCGAGACGGAGCGCGAACGGATCGCCCGGGAGATGCACGACGGACTCGCCCAGGTCCTCGGCTACGTCAGCACGAAGTCGCAGGCCGTCGAGGAGCTCCTCGCGAGCGATCGCGTCGCGGACGCACGCGGCCAGCTCGAGGAGCTCGGGGCGGCGGCACGCTCGATCTACGTCGACGTCCGCGAGGCGATCCTCGGCCTGCGCAGCCCGATCAGCCCGGGGCTCGGTCTGGCCGGCGCGATCGAGCAATACGCCGAGCGGTTCGCCGAAGCCTCGAAGCTCGGCGTCAGCGTCACGGTGTCGCCGGAGGCGCGGGCCGTGAGCCTTGCACCCGAGACCGAGGCGCAGGTCTTCCGCATCGTCCAGGAGAGCCTCACGAACATCCGGAAGCATGCCGGCGCGGGCCGGGTCGTCGTCCGTCTCGATCGGATCGCGGACGACCTCCGCGTCGAGCTGAACGACGACGGTCGTGGCTTCGTGACCGCGGCCACCGGGGCGATGGCCGGCGGAACCGCGGCCCCCGGACCCACGACCGCAGGCACCGCCGACTGGCCCCACTACGGCCTGGCGGCGATGCGGGAGCGCGCGAGCGAGATCGGCGCCCGGATCGTCTGGGCGAATGGCTCGGCAGGCGGTGGCGTGGTCCGGCTCGACGTCCCGCTTCACGCGACCAGCGTCGTCGTGGCGTCCTGATGCGGATCCTGCTGGCCGACGACCATGCCCTGTTCCGTGACGGCGTCGCGTCGCTGCTCGGCGCGTGGGGCCACGTCGTCGTCGGCCAGGCGGCGAATGGCGACGAGGCCGTCGCGCTGGTCGACCAGCTCCGCCCGGACCTGACCTTGATGGATGTCCGGATGCCGGGCTCGTCCGGGCTCGACGCAACTCGCCGGATCGCCCTCGCCCACCCCGAGGTCGCGATCGTCATGTTGACCGTGTCGGAGGACGAGGATGACCTGTTCGAGGCGATCAAGGCCGGCGCCCGTGGCTACCTGCTGAAGAACCTCGAAGGGGCTCAGCTTCGATCGATGATCGACGCGGTCGCTCGCGGCGACGCCGCGATCTCGCCGGCGACGGCGTTCAGGATCCTCCGCGAGTTCGCCCACCCGACGCCGCCCAGCGAGGTGATCGGCGGACCCAATCGGCTGACCGAACGCGAGCTCGACGTCCTCGAGCTGGTGACCGCCGGCCTCCGCAACAAGGAGATCGCGAATCGGCTGGGGATCTCCGAGAACACGGCGAAGTTCCACCTCCGGAACATCCTCGAGAAGCTTCACGCCGAGAGCCGGACCGAGCTGGCGACACGCGCCCTGCGCGAAGGGCTCGTCCGGGGCGACTGACGACCGGCGGGGGCCAGATGGCCCGCCCGGCCCCAGCCGAAGGGATGGGTGCCGGGCAGCCCGGTCGAGGGTGGTGGTTGCGGGCCGCCGGGTCGATGCTCCGATCGCCGGAGACGGCGGACGGAGGCTGGCCATGGGCTATCGGATCGACATCGATCACGGCGGCTGCATCAACTGCGGCATCTGCATGGACGTCTGTCCGGTCGAGGCGCTCGACATGACCCGACCGGTCGGGCCGGGCGTCGAGACCGGCCAGGGCTCGGCGGCCGCACTGCCGTGGACGATGGAGCATCCGGTCCAGGTGGGCGAGTGCATCGGCTGCAGCATCTGCATCCGGGAGTGCCCGGTCACGGTGATGACGCTCGTCGAGGAGGCGGGGCAGACGGCCATCGCTCCACGCCAGGGCCCGGTCCATCGGCCGCCGGTCGAGGAGCCCGGCTGGGTGGCGCTGTCGTCGGTCACCCTCGAGTCGCTCAAGCCATCGCACCCGTCGCCGTGGGGCGACCTGTTCACGTGGACGACGGCCGAGCGACCGCAAGCCTGGCAGGTCAACCGGTCGATGGTCGAGGGCCGGCACGAGCCCCAGGCTCCCTGCCAGGCGGCGTGCCCGGCCGGTACCGACGCCGGTCGCTATGTCGGCCTCGTGGCCGAGGGTCGATACGACGACGCGTACGCGGTCGCCGCCGAGGTCAACCCCTTCCCCTCGGTCTGCGGCTGGATCTGCACGGCGCCGTGTGAGGCGGCTTGCCGGCGCGGCATCCTCGACGAGCCGATCTCGATCCGGACGATCAAGCGGTTCGCGGCCGAGCACGGGAAGCTGCCGCCGGTCGCGCCTCCCACCGTCAGGCGCGACGCGCGTGTCGCGATCGTCGGCGGCGGTCCGGCCGGGATGTCCGCCGCGTACTACCTCGTCCGCCTCGGCTATGGGGTCACCGTCTTCGAGGCGATGCCGGTCCCGGGCGGCATGATGGCGATCGGGATCCCCGCCTATCGCCTGCCGCGCGACGTCCTCCAGGACGAGATCGCCCGGATCGTCGGGCTGGGGGTCGAGCTCCAGCTGAACATGGCGATGGGCCGCGACTTCACTCTCGGCGACCTGGAACGGCAGGGCTACCGGGCCGTGTTCCTGTCCACCGGGGCCTCGAAGAGCCGTCGCCTCGGTGTGCCGGGCGACGGCATCACCGGGGTCGTCCCGGCGACGCTGTTCCTGAAGCAGGTCAACCTCGGCGAGGAGCCCCGCCTCAGCGGACCGGTCGTCGTCGTGGGCGGCGGGAGCACGGCGATGGACGCCGCGCGCTCGGCCCTCCGCTCGGGCGCCGAGTCGGTGACCGTCGCCTACCGTCGGACGCGCGCCGACATGCCCGCCCAGGTCGAGGAGATCGAGGCCGCCGAACGGGAGGGCGTCGTGATCCGGACCGGGCTGAGCGTCATCGAGGTTGTCGGCCGTGACGGAGTCGCGGTCGCCCTCCGCTGCGGCGAGCAGCGGTCTCCGGCGCCGACCGCGCTCGGCGACGAATCCACCGCCGAGCCGTCGCTGTCCGGGCAGGTCGACCTGCCGGCCCACACGGTTCTCGTCGCGGTCGGCGAGGAGCCCGACCCGTCGATCCTGCCGGAGGGCACCGGCATCGAGGTCAGCGGCTGGGCCGGCGTCGTCGCCGACAGCCGGACCCTCTCGACGGGGCGCGCCGGGATCTTCGCCGGCGGCGACGTGGTCTCCGGCCCCAAGACGATCATCGACGCGGTCGCGGCGGGGCGCCGGGCGGCCGGCTCGATCCACGAGTACCTGGCAGGCGTTCCCGACGGCGAGGCGGCGATCCTGCGGGCGGTCCGCTACGCGACGCCACCCGAGCCGACCCTCACGGTCGACCTCGAGCGGCGACCGCGGGCCCATCCGCCCCTGCCGGTCGTCGATCCACATTCGTTCGCGCCCACGCAGGGCGGGTTCGATCCGGCGATGGCCCGGGCCGAGGCCGGCCGCTGCTTCCGCTGTGACGCGGTGTACGGCTGCTCGACCATGCATGTGACCGGCGGCCGCGGGCCCGCCGACCGACCCGCGGTCGGCGCGGAGCCGGCCACCGTGATCCCGATCGCCAGCCACCAGCCGTCAGCGCCAGGAGGTGTGCAATGACCCCGGACCAGGTCTCGGGCTTCTTCGACGCCGGCGAGGGCTTCGTCGAGGGCACGATCGCAGCCGCGCTCGTCGTCCTCTGGATGCTCGCGGTGGCCCTCCATCTCGGCCGGCCATACATGGTCCGGAACACCGGGAAGTTCACCCTGCGGCTGGGGGCGGACCTGTGGTGGATCATCTATGTCGCGCTGCGCGACCTGATCCTCGTCCAGGTCTTCCTCGGCAGCTTCATCTTCTTCTACCCGGACGTCGTCGCCGGGCAGGACCTGCCGATCACCGGCGGCCTCGCCGCGGTCTGCGCGTTCGCGGCGCTCCTGATCAAGCTGATGACGAAGGGCGACGCGGACGTCAACGGCTATCGCTGGCAGGTGCTCCTGATCGGGCTCGGCGCGACCCTGTACATCGTCCCGTACTTCTTCGGGACCCAGATGACCGAGCTGACCGGGCAACGAGTCGACGTGATCATGCCCCTCCTCGTCAGCTCGAAGAACCTCGACGTCGCCCTCCCGCTGTGCTACCTGTCCGGGCTGCTTGCCGGGGCCATGGGCGTGATCGCGGTCGTCTACAACCTCCGGGGCACGAGCCGGCGCCGGCCGACCGAGCCGCCGGTCCAGGGGAGCGAACGATGAACGCCGACGATCTCGCCACCGCCCTGACCACCGGAGCGTCGGGATGGCTCGTCCTGTCGGTCGCCGCCGTCCTGCCGATCCTGTGGGCCTTCACTCTCGTCCTGCACTTCGCCCGTCCGTACATCCTGCGCTTCCTTCGGACCCTGACGCTGCGGTTCGGAGGCGACGTGTGGTGGCTGTCGTACGTCCTGTTCCGGGACGCCCTGGTCGTCGTGACTCTCGGGCTGAGCATGATCTTCCTGATGCCCAACCTGTACCTGAAAGTCGGCCTGCCGATCACCGCTCCCCTCGCCACGGTCGTCCTGTTCTGGGCGCTCGTGGTGAAGCTGATCCGGGATGCCGATGACGATCCGGCCGCGTTCCGCCTCGTGAGCATCCTGCTCGTCATCGCATCCGTCCTCTACATCGTCCCCCAGGTCTACGGCCTGGAGGCGGCCGACCAGGCGTACCTCGGCGACCTGCCAAGCGCGCTGATCAGCAGCGAGAACCTGTCGATCGCCCGGCCGATCCTGTGGATCAGCCTCGCCCTGTTCGGCGCGACGGGCCTTGCCCTGTTCGTCCGGTTCATGGTCCATCTCGGTCGCGTCGAGAAGTCGGAAGGTGAGTCCGTCGAGGCGCCGTCGGTCACGAGCTGACGCACGCCCGGCGGGCGACGTCGGGCGGCCACGCCGCCCGACGCTCGTGCCATCGACCCGCCGTGGCGGTCAGTCCGACGAAGGCTCCGAGCCGGGGCGCGATCCCGATGCCCGGCGGGCCAGGCGATCCCGGAGGCGGAACCACTCCCCGGCGAACGGCAGGAACCATGGCCGGCCCTCGTACGGCGCGGGCACGAGTGGGAACGTCAGCCTGCTCAGCGCCGGCGCCGGATCGCCTGACAGCCAGCCACCGACCGCCGTTCCGAGCGAGGTCATCAGCGCGACCCCGGTGCCGCAGCAGCCCATCGCGTAGGTCACGCCGTCCCTTCGGCCGACATGCGGCATCCGATCGAACGTGAACCCGACGTTGCCGCCCCAGGCGTACGCGACGCGCGTCCCCGCGAGCTGTGGATGGACCTCGAGCATGCCCTTGTGGAGGATGGCCGCCGTGTGATCGACCGACGTCGGGAGGAAGCTCGCCCGGCCGCCGAAGACCATCCGGCGATCGGCCGAGACGTGCCAGTAGTAGAGGAAGTTCTTCGTGTCGAAGAACGCCCTGCCCTTCGGCGAGATCTCCCGTGCCAGCTCGTCTGTGAGCGGCTCGGTCGCGATGATGTAGCTCCCGATCGGGATGATCCGGCGGCGAAGGGCGGGCACGACGCCGTCCGTGTAGCCGTTCGTGCCGACGACGACATCCTTCGCGAGGATCGCCCCACGATCCGTCTCGACGACGAGCTTCCGGTCCGCCTGGCGACGGATCGTCCGCGCCCGGACGCCTTCGTGGAGATCCGCGCCGGCCCGATCCGCTGCCGCCACGAGGCCCGCGAAGTACTTGCCCGGATGGAGGAGGCCGCTCGGCGGGAACACGAGACCGCCGTGATAGAAGTCGCTGCCGATCTCCTCTCGCAGCCGCTCCGGCGGGACGTATGAGGCCTCGAGCCCGAACGCGCGGAGCGTGTCGACCGACGCCTGGAGGTCGCGCGCGTGGGATGGCGCCCAGGCAAGATCGAGGTAGCCGCATTCGCGGAACTCGCAGTCGATCCGCTCGTCGACGATCAGCCGCTTGACGAGCTCGTAGGCGTCCATCGTCTCGCGGAACAGCGCCCGACCCGTTTCATCGCCGTACCGCTTGACGAGCTCCGCGGGGCCCCACTTGTAGCCCGGGTGGACGATCCCGCCGTTGCGGGTCGAGCCACCGAACCCGAGCGTCTCGGCCTCGAGCAAGCTGACCGCCGCGCCGCGCCGGGCGAGCTCACGCGCCGCGGTGATCCCGGTGTAGCCGCCACCGATGACGACGACGTCGGCCGTGTCCGGCAGCGGCCGATCCCGGCGCGACGGGAGTGCCGGCATCGTTGCATGCCAGTACGGCCGGCGCTCGTAGTCGCGGTTCAGGGGCGTGGCGGCGGCGGTCGGCATCCCGCGGGAGCGTAGCGAACGACGCCGATCGACGGGGACCCGTTGCGTTTCCCGACCGAACGACGCGCCATCTGCCCCGAACGCTCAGTCGGCGGCCTCGTAGGCGAGCCGTCCGCCGGCGACGGTCAGGAGCACACGGCCGCTCAGCTCCCGACCCAGGAGCGGCGTGTTCTTGCCGCGAGACGCGAGCTCGTCGGCTCCGATCCGCCAGGAGGCCGACCGGTCGAAGACGACGAGGTTTGCCGGCTCACCTTCGACGATGCCCGGGGCCGGTCCGTCTCCCCACCCCGCTCCGAGGACCCGGGCCGGGCCCGCGGTCAGGGCAGCGATCGCGCGGGCCAATGGCACGAGCCCGGCGTCGACCGCCGCCAGGACCAGCCCGAGGGCCGTCTCGATGCCGCTGATCCCGTTCGCCGCCAGCCCGAACTCGACGTCCTTGTCGACCGCGGTGTGCGGGGCGTGGTCCGTGGCGATCGCGTCCGCGGTCCCGTCGAGCAGCGCCTCGCGACAGGCAGCCGCGTCGGCGACGCTCCGGAGCGGTGGATTGACCCGCAGCGACGACGCGTATGGGCCCGCGACGATCGCGGCGCGATCGTCCGCCCACGGATCGCCATCGCCCTCCCACGCCCAGCGCCGCGCGCCGGCAAGCCACTCGTCGCTGAGGGCGAGGTGATGGGGCGTGACGTCGCACGTGACCGGCAGGCCGGCGGTCTTCGCCCGCCGGACCAGATCGAGGGCGCCGGCGGTCGAGAGGTGGGTCAGGTGGAGCCGGGCCGCCGGCACGTCCCGCACGACCTCGGCGAGGATCGCCAGGTCGCGAGCCACCGCGGTCTCCTCGGCGGCGGCCGGCCAGCCCCGGAGGCCAAGGACGGTCGCGACATAGCCCTCGTTCGCCTCCGCGCCGCCGGTCTGCGTCGCGTCCTCGGCGTGCTCGACGAGCGGGAGGCCGAGCGCGCCGGCGTAGGAGAGCACGTTCCGTACGAGCGACGCCGATGGCACGCACGAACCGTCGTCGGAGAAGCCGATGACGCCCGCGTCGGCCAGCTCGCCGAGGGCCGCCAGGGTCTCCCCTGCCCGACCGGCGGTCACCGCGCCGTAGGCCAGCGCCCGGACCGGCGACCCGGACGCGGCGGCCGCCGCCCGGATCCGCGCGAGGACCGCGGGATCGT
>DASUPH010000390.1:0-3212 GCA_036276275.1 Candidatus Limnocylindrales bacterium | reverse complement strand
GTGCGACAGCCCGTGGCCGATGTAGCTCATCCGGCGCAGGACGATGTAGACGCCGAGCATCCCGCACAGCGCGCCGACGAGGAGCGATGCGATCACTCCCTGGCGGAAGAACTCGAAGGCGAGGGGCTCGACGACGAAGCTCACGGGCTCATCCGATCGCCGTGGCGCTCGTCCCCCTCGGCGTGGCCCGGGTCGTCCGTCCCGTGGACGTGATCGGTCGCGTGGACGTGATCGGCCGCGGCGTGCTCGTGATGGGCGTGCTCGAACCCCTCGTGGCGATGACGGAGTGCGTCGCGCAGGCGGTGCGGTGCGGCGTCCGCGACGAGGATGATCCCGTCGTGGCGGACGACCCGCAGGTCCGCGCCGTAGGTCCGCCCGAGGACCTCCGCGGTGAAGATGTCGTCGGGGTCGCCCTCGGCGATGATCGAGCCGTTGACGCAGACGACCCACGGCAGGTGGGCGGCCACGGTGTTCAGCTCGTGGGTCGTCATCACGATCGTCATCCCGTCGCCGTTGAGGTCGGCGAGGAGATGGAGGATGTCGTCGCGGGTCTTGAGGTCGACGCCGGATGTCGGCTCGTCGAGGAGCAGGAGTCGCGGGTCGCCGATCATCGCCCTGGCCAGGAAGACACGCTGCTGCTGGCCCCCGGACAGCTCCCGGATGTGCCGGCCACCCAGCCCGCCGATGCCGAGGCGGTCGAGCAACCGGTCGACGGCGAGCCGATCGTCGCGCGACGCCCAGGCCTGCCAGGGGCGCTCCGACCAGCGGCCCATCAGGACGACCTCACGAACGGTCGCCGGGAAGTTCCAGTCGACGGTCTCGAGCTGGGGCACCCAGCCGATGCCGGGCGTTGCGCTGCGACCGACGGGAAGGCCATCGAATGTCAACGAGCCCTCGATGCGCGGCACCGCGCCGACGATCGCCCGAAGGAGCGTCGTCTTGCCGGCGCCGCTCGGACCCACGATCCCGACGAACGCCCCTTCGCGGATCGTCAGGTCGATGGCGCGGAGGACCGGCCGGTTGTCGTAGCCGCAGCTCACGTCCCTGAACCGGACGAGCTCGCCGGGGATGGATCCGCGGTCCGCGGGCGGTGCCGCGCGGACCCCCGACTCGGTCGTCGTCATCGGCCGAACGTGTCGGTCACGACGAGCGGATCGAAGATCGCCGAGTCGCCCCCGAGCGCGCCGATCAGCACCTGCATGTCGCTCTTCATCATCCCCAGGTAGGTGTGGCCGGGGTCATTCTGGGCGCCGGGCGGCTCGTCGTCGCGGAGCTTGTCGACGAACCGTGCCCCCGACTCCCGCGCGATCTGCTCCAGGACCGGGCTCGGGAAGACCTCCGAGCCGAAGACCGCCGGGACGTGCTCGTGCCGGATCTGGGTGATCAGGGCGGCGACCTCCTGGGGGCTCGGGTCGGAGAAGTCCGAGGCCTGGACGGCCCCGATGACGGTGAACCCGTACCCGCGCGCCCAGTACGCCCATGAGTCGTGATAGGTCAGGAGCTTCCGGTTCTGCTCGGGGACGGAGGCGACGCCGCGCCGGATCATCGCGTCGAGCTGCTCGAGGCGTGCCTCGTATGCCGTGAAGTTGGCGGTGTAGGTGTCCTTGTTGGCGGCATCGGCTTCGCTGAACCAGTCCCGCAGCAGCTCCGCGTAACGCTCGGCGTACTTGACGTCCATCCAGAGATGGGGGTTCGGATCGCCGGCGGATTCAGGAAAGCTGAAGTCGAACAGCCAGTCGGCCCTGGAGAGCGTGTTGTCGCCGAGCATCCTGATCTCGGTCGCCGCCAATTTGGACGCTTCGGCCATGTCGAGCGTCGGTTGCTCGAGATGGAGGCCGTTGACGACGATGAGGTCAGCAGTGGCGAGGGTCCGCGCGTCGGATGGCGCCGGCTCGAACGTGTGCGAGTTCGTGGCGTCGGGGATCAGGCCGTGGAGCCGGATCCGGTCGCCGCCGACGTTCCGGGCGATCGAGCTGATCGGCGCCACCGTCGTCGCGACGTCGAGCTTGTCAGCGCCGCCGGTGAGGACGTCGGCCCACCCTCCGACCTCCGCCGGCGCTGAGCCCGCGCCAGGGCTACACGCCGAGACGAACAGGGTGAGCGCGACCGCGATCGCCATCGGATGTCGTCCGCCTCGCATCGTCGTACCTTACCGGCGGCGTCACGTTATCGCAAAGGCTTGCAATTACCGGTTGCCGCGATTACCTATACTTCGGGCAATGATCGTCAGCGGATCGACGCCTGATGTCCCCTTCGCCGATGTGCGCGAGCACCTCCGCCGGGCGGGGCTGCGCTGGACACCGCAGCGCCGCCTGATCCTCGAGGTCCTCGACACGACGGCCGGTCACGTGACGGGCAGCGACCTCGTCGAGCGCTGTCGATCGATCGATCCGGCGACGACGCCCTCCACCGTCTACCGGACGCTCCGAGTCCTCGAGGATGTCGGGCTGGTTCGCCACGCCCACGGCCTCGACGGCCGCGAGGAGTTCCACGTCCGCCCGGCCGACGAGCACGGCCATCTCCACTGCGAGGTCTGCGGGGAGAGCTGGGAGATCGGCTCGGCCGAGGCGGCCGCGATGATCGGCGCGTTCCGGCGCGAACGCGGCTTCGAGGTCGATCTGTCACACCTGACGGTCGTGGGACGCTGCGAACGGTGCGCTTCAGCGCCCGGTCGGCGAACGAAATAGCGCGCCGACCTCGATCGAGGTCGGCGGCCTGGAGGGGCGTTGGCGTCCCCGGCAGGATTCGAACCTGCGACCTTCCGCTTAGAAGGCGGTTGCTCTGTCCACTGAGCTACGGGGACGTGCCTCGGGCAGTCTAGCGAGCGCGTGCGCGGCGGGCCGGGACCCGCATACGGCGAATGCACCACGGTCGACGGGACCTCCGTCACCCTGTTCGAAGGGCGAGGGCAGGGCTAGTGTCCGGAGCGAGATGACAACGCTGCGGCTGCCCATGCCCGCGTCGCGCGCGCGGCGCCACGGCTGGCTTGCCAACCAGATCACGCGCCGACTCGTGGCGGATCCTCATCTGCTCCTGGGAATCGGGCTGGCGGGCGGCGCCCTGCTCGTTGCGGCCGCAGGCGCGGATCACGACACGTCCAGGCTCGTCGCGATCAGCCTGCTGTTCATTGCCGCCCAGGGGATCGCCGCGCTCGCCGCCCCGCATCTCCACCCGAGCGCCGTCCAGAAGACGGTGCTCCTCGCGGGTCGGTT
>DASUPH010000389.1:0-21423 GCA_036276275.1 Candidatus Limnocylindrales bacterium | reverse complement strand
AGCTACCTCGTCCGGGTCTACGCGTGGCGGGTGATCCTGGCACCGAACGGCCCGCTCGACTGGCTGCTGCAGCGGTTCGGGCTCGGCCCGGCCGGCCTCTACCCGTCCGAGCTCGGGGCGGGGCTCGTCTTCGCCTATCTCTGGCTGCCGTACATGATCCTGCCGCTCTACGCCGGGCTCGAGCGGGTGCCGCGATCGCTGCTCGAGGCGAGCTCCGATCTCGGCGCCCGCAACGCGGCGACCTTCCGACGGATCGTGCTGCCGCTCGTCCTTCCGGCCCTGGCAGCGGGCTCGATCTTCACGTTCAGCCTCACGCTCGGCGACTACATCACGCCGGGCCTCGTCTCCAACAACCAGTTCATCGGCAACGTCGTCTTCGAGCAGCAGGGCGTATCCGGCAACCTGCCGCTGGCGGCGGCCTTCGCCCTCGTGCCGGTCGGGATCATGGGGATCTACCTGTTCGTCGCCCGCCGGCTCGGCGCGTTCGAGGCGCTGTGATGGCCCGCTGGCTGCTCCGGGCGGCAACGGCCGGGGTCCTCGCGTTCCTGTACACGCCGATCCTGATCATCGCCCTTTACGCCTTCAACGCGGAGCGCATCCAGGTCTGGCCGATCCGCGCGTTCAGCACGCAGTGGTTCGGATCGGCCTGGGACAACCCGTCGGTTCGCGACGCCCTCGGACTCTCGATCCAGGTCGGCCTCCTGTCCAGCCTCATCGCGATCGTCCTCGGGTCACTCGCCGCCTTCGCCGTCCACCGCTTCCGGTTCTTCGGACGCGAGGTCTTCTCGCTCGCCCTCGTCCTGCCGCTCGCCTTGCCCGGCATCGTCACGGGTCTCGCCCTGAATGCCTCGGCCCGGACGGCGGGGATCAGCTTCTCGACCTTCACGATCGTCCTCGGCCACGCCACGTTCTGCATCGTCGTCGTCTACAACAACGTGATCGCGCGACTCCGGCGAACGTCCCGGAACATCGAGGAGGCGTCGATGGATCTCGGCGCCGACACGTGGCAGACGTTTCGCTACATCACGTTCCCGGTGCTCCGAACGGCCATCCTGGCCGGCGGCCTCCTCGCCTTCGCTCTGTCCTTCGATGAGATCGTCGTCACGACCTTCACCGCGGGCACGCAGGAGACGATCCCGATCTGGATCTTCAACCACCTCCGCCAGGCGAACCAGCGACCTATCGTCAACGTGGTCGCTCTCGTGCTGATCCTCCTCTCGACGATCCCGGTCTACCTCGCATCCCGACTCACGACGGACACGGGGACGAGCGGCCGGACCTGACGATCACGTCCAGCGCTGTCCCGTCGCGCCGGCGAGGGCCGTGACGACGAGGATCAGGATCGGCCGTGCAATCCGGACGGCGGCATCGATGCGGCTGCGCATGCGGTCACTCCTCCGGCGATCTCGCCGGTCGACCATCTGGCGGTCGACCCCGTCGAGGAGTGCCCGGTCCGGATCCGCCGAGGCCAGTCTCGTCGCGTCCGCTTAACTGCGGCTTATCCGGTTGGCTGACGCTGATGACGACGAGCCCCGGCCGTAGGCGGCCAGGAACGCCCGAACGCCGGCGTCGGCGTAGCGGTCGAGCTCGACAGCGGTGGCCGGCTCGTCGTCGCCGAGGAACATCGCCTGGTTGAGCGGGATCGACATGACGAGCCAGTTGAAATGCGCGGCGGCAAGGCGTGGATCGGCCGCGCGAAGCATCCCCCTCCGGGCGAGTCGCCGGAACGCCGTGGCGAGGGCCTCGATCGTTCGCTCCGGGCCTCGCTCGTAGAACGTCCGGCCGAGTTCGGGAAACCGACCGGCCTCGCCGATCACGAGCCTGCGGAGCTGGAGAAGCCGCGGCGTCATCACGATGGCAAGCTGGCGACGCGCAAGATCGCGGAGATCCGTCTCGAGGTCGACGCTCTCCCGGAGATCGAGCACGGCAAGGGCCACCGGCCCGCTCGCCTCGGTGACCGTGCCGACGACGATCTCGGTGAAGAGCCGCTCCTTGTCCGCAAAGTGCTTGTAGACCGTCTGCTTCGAAACGGCGGCGAGGGCGGCGATCTCGTCCATGCTCGTGCCGAGGTAGCCCTTCCGAAAGAAGGTCGTCGTGGCCGCCGCGAGGATCGCCTCGCGCTTGCGCGCGGAGCGGCGGTTGTCGTTCGCGGCGGGCTCCGGTAGGGATGGTGTCATCGGCATGCCTTCAACAGTACTGGACAGTTCCGTTCCGTGCGAGTACTATACCGTCTAGTTCTAATGCGCGGTCATCCGGCCGCGATCCACCGGAAGGAACGTCCAGGTGACCCGAATCGTCGTGAACAACAACCTGACCCTCGATGGCGTGATGCAGGCTCCCGGCCGACCGGACGAGGACCGCCGTGGCGGATTCGAGCACGGCGGCTGGGCGCAGCCGTACTTCGACGAGGTCATGGCCAAGGCCGCCGGCGAAGGAATGGCCAAGGGCACCGCCCTGCTGCTCGGTCGGCGAACCTACGAGGACTTCGCGAAGGTCTGGCCGACGATGCCCGACGACAACCCGTTCACGAAGGTCATCAACGATGCGACCAAGTTCGTTGCGTCGCAGACCCTGAAGGCGCCCCTGGCGTGGAACAACTCCACGCTCCTCGAAGGCGACGCAGTCGACGCCGTGACCCGCCTCAAGAAGAAGCCGGGCAAGGACGTCGTGATCCTGGGCAGTGGCGAGCTGATCCACTCCCTGATGAAGCACGATCTCATCGACGAGTACCGCCTCCTCATCCATCCGCTGATCCTGGGGTCGGGGCGCCGTCTCTTCGCCGATGGCGGCCCGCTCGCGACCTTCAAGCTCGTCGACTCGCAGACGACGACCACCGGCGTCGTGATCGCGACCTACCATCCGGCATGATGCGGTCCGCAATACCGGGATCCTGACGATGCCACTGAGCGGGGAATACGAGCCCGGCACCGCCGGCTGGGCGCGCAGGCAGGCCGAGCGCTACGAGGCGACGAACGGCGAACAGGCCGGCGACCTGCGGGGCCGACCCGTGATCGTGCTGACCTCGGTCGGGGCGAAGACGGGTCGGCTGCGCAAGACGGCCCTGATGCGCGTCGAGCACGACGGCGTCTATGCGGTCGTCGCCTCCCTCGGCGGCGCACCGAAGCATCCCGTCTGGTACTTCAACCTCAAGAAGAACCCCCACGTCGAGCTCCAGGACGGACCGACCCGGCGCGACTACACGGCCCGCGAGGTCAGCGGCGGCGAGAAGGCCGCCTGGTGGGAGCGGGCCGTCGACGCGTGGCCCGACTACGCCCGGTACCAGACGAAGACCGACCGCCAGATCCCGGTGTTCGTGCTCGAACCGATCGAGTAGCGAGGCGCCGGCGGGCATCGGCGACCTACATCGACGGCTTGTACTCCGGGTCGAGATAGCGCTCCGGATCGTCGCGGAACTCGAGGAGGCAGCCGCGCCCGCAGAACCACCAGGTCTTGCCGTCACGTTCGAGCTTGAGGTCGGTCGTGGTGGGATCGACCTCCATCCCGCACACGGGATCGATCTCGATTGCCATGGATGCGTCTCCTGCTGTCATCGTCGACGAGGATACCGGCTCCGGTCGAAACGCCGGCTCGCGTACGATCCGTCCCATGACCGCCCCGTCGCCCGACCCCCGGGCCACCCTCGTCGCCGAACGCGATCGGCTCACCGGCCAGCTCGCCGAAGGGATCGTCGCGCCGGACCCGATGACGTATGGCTCGCAGGCCGCCGCCGCAAGCCAGGTCTTCGAGCAGCAGCGCGACCTCGCCCTGCGCGACAAGGACGAGCAGCATCTCGAGGCCGTCGAGGCCGCCCTCGCCCGGCTCGATGCAGGGACGTTCGGGACCTGCGTCCGGTGCGGCCGCCCGATCGCCCCGGAGCGGCTCGATGCGCTGCCCTGGGCGGCCCACTGCATCGAATGCCAGCGGATCGTGGGGCGCGGCGGATGACCGTCGAGGCGACACCGGCGCTCGTCGGGATCGAGGCGATCCGGGCCGCTGCGACGACCCTCCGCGGCATCGCGACGCGGACACCCCTCGTCCCGTTCGGACGTCCCGAGGCCCGCCGTTTCCTGAAGGCCGAGTCGCTCCAGCCGATCGGGGCGTTCAAGATCCGCGGTGCCTACGTCGCCGTCGCGTCGCTGACGCCCGACGAGCGCGCGCGAGGCGTGATCACGTATTCGTCGGGCAACCACGCCCAGGGCGTCGCCCGCGCGGCGCGGCTCCTCGGGACGCCGGCCGTCGTCGTCATGCCGTCGGACGCGCCGGCGCTGAAGAAGGCCCGGGTCGAGGCCGACGGGGCCGAGGTCGTCGTCGTCGGGACCTCGAGCGAGGAGCGGCAGCGGGTCGCCGAGGAGATCGCGGCCACCCGCGGCCTCGCGATCATCCCGCCGTACGACGACGACCGGATCATCGCCGGCCAGGGGACGGTCGGCCTCGAGATCGCCGAGGACCTGCCGAATGTCGCGGCCGTGCTGATCCCGATCGGCGGTGGCGGATTGGCGAGCGGCATCGCCGTCGCGGTCCGGGCGCTCGCTCCGGGCGCGCGGCTGATCGGCGTCGAGCCGGAGCTGGCCGCCGACGCGCGCGATTCGCTCCGGGAAGGCCGGATCGTTCGCTGGACGGCGGCCGATGCGTCACGGACGATCGCCGACGGAACGCGGACGACCTCGATCGGCCGGCGCAACTTCGCCCACCTGTCGCGACTCCTCGACGACATCGTGACCGTGTCCGAGGCCGAGATCGCGGCCGGCGTCCGGCTGGCGGCCGAGGAGAGCCGCCTCGTCGCGGAGCCGTCCGGAGCGCTGACCGTCGCCGCGATGGCGTTCCGGACGACCGAGGCGAGCCTCGACGCGCTCGACGGGCCGATCGTCGCGGTCGTCTCGGGTGGCAACGTCGACCCCGAGCTCTACCGAAAGCTGCTGGCGGCGCCGATCCCCGACTGACCGCGGCGAACGCGCCAAGTGTCCCCGGTCATGCCAGAGAAGCATGGTTCCGCGGCGGAGCATGCACGGTCGCGCGCAGTGCACGCGCGATCACGCTTGCAATCATCGGATTTGATACCACAGTGGCATGAGCCGACCGAAACGAACGCTCGGAGCGGCGTCAGCGGCCCTCGCGTTCCTCCGCCAGTCGCTCGGCCAGGCGCGCCTCGCGCACCCGAAGCGCGGCGCGCTCGGCGTCGACCCGTCGATCGATCGCCGCTTCCTGCCGCTTCTCGTGGCCCATCCAGCCGGCGATGACCGCCGCCATCGCCGCGATGAAGAGGGCATCGCCGCCGATCCACATCACGCTCCCCGCGATCCGCTGGTCGTCGAGGACGCTCGGACCCCACGATCGGACCAGCGTGGCGTAATGGGCGTACAGCGGAACAGACGAGCTGATGATCGCGACGGCCAGGAACGTGTTCTGGGGCATCTGGAGGAGGACGTACATCGCCCGGACCGGATGCGACATGCGCCATGGGCTCGGGTCAAGCCCGACCGCCGGCCACCAGAAGAGCAATCCGGCGCCGAGATAGAGCGCGTGCTCGAGGTCGTGGACGAGCGGGTCCTCGAGCGAGCGGTCGAAGATCGGTGAGAAGTGGGTTCCCCACATCACGCCGGCGAAGACGAGCCAGGCGACGACCGGGAAGCTCAGGATCCGGAGGACGCGCGAATGGAGGATCGGCAGGATCACCGTCCGGCGGACATCCGGTGTCGCGACCCGGAGAAGGGTCGTGATCGGCGCGGCGAGGGCGATCAGCGGCGCGGCGACGAGCGTCAGCAGCAGGTGCTGGACCATGTGGACCGAGAAGAGCGTCGTGTCGTAGGCATCGATCCCCGACATCAGGGCGACCGCGATGACCGCCAGTCCGCCGAGGAACGCGACCGTCCTCCGGCTCGGGACCGGGTTCGCCGGGTGGAGCCGGTCGATCCGGCGGACGACCCGGATCCAGCCGATGGCGGCGACGAGCAGCGCCAGGGCGACGGCGGGCTCGATGGTCCAGCCGAGGACGAGCCCGAGCGCCGTCGGCGGGTCGGCCGGGACCGGGCCGTGGGCCTGGACGCGACCCGCGGCGAGGGCGAGGAGCGGCGCGAGTGCGGCGGGGACGAGAGCGGACCGAGCGCGCCGACGGCTCATGGTGGTCATCGTCGCACGGGATCGCGGCGGCCGGGACGCGATGGCCGGGGCGGATCCGGCGGCCCCGACGCGGCACGCTCCCCGAGGTCGCTCCGTTATGATTGGCGCCGATCCGACCCCTTGGCCGGACGCGGCCACATGGCCGGCTCCGATCTCCACCTGGCGACACCCATTCCCCCGGGACCGGGCGCCGTGTTCGAGGACAGTCGATGTCGACCACTCCCGGAAGCAGGCCATCCACCACCACGATCATCGGCTGGCTCGTGGCCGCCGTGGTCCTCGTGGGGCTGGCCATCCTGGTGGCCCTCAACGCGCGCCCGTTCTGGGACAGCTTCTTTCCGCCCGAGGCGAAGAGCGTCCAGGGCAAGGCGATCCGGGACCTCTACGACACGGTCTTCCTGATCGCGGTCGCGATCTTCCTCCTCGTCGAGGGCCTGATCATCTGGACGGTCCTCCGCTATCGCCGCAAGGCCGGTGACGACGAGCTCCCACCCCAGACCCACGGCAACAACCTCGCCGAGGTCACCTGGACGCTCATCCCGACGGCGATCGTCATCTTCATGTTCGTGATCTCGTGGCAGACGCTCAACAGCGTCGAGGCGACCTCGTCCCAGCCCAACCTGAAGGTCCGGGCCGTCGCCGGCCAGTTCCAGTGGTCCTTCGACTACCTGCCGGCCGACGCCCAGTACGGCACGAAGGCGCTGTTCAGCGTGACCGCGCCGACCGGCGCGGACGGCGGGCTCGTCCTGCCGGCCGGCCAGACCACGCACCTCTTCCTGCAGAGCCCGGACGTCATCCACGCGTTCTATGTCCCGCAGTTCCTCTTCAAGCGCGACGTGGTGCCGGGGGTGGAGAACCAGTTCGATCTCGACATCCCGGCCAGCGACGCCGGCCAGACGTACCGCGGCCAGTGCGCCGAGCTGTGCGGCGTCGGCCACCGGATCATGGTCTTCGAGATCCATGCCCTGGCGCCGGACGCGTTCCAGGCCTGGTGGGACAAACAGCTCGCAGCGGCCAACGCGACGCCGGCACCGCCTCCGAGCGGCGCGGTCGCGGGACCGCCTGTCCCCCTCGTCGCCCAGGGCGTCAAGTTCGACCAGTCGGCGCTGACCGCGCCGGCGGGCGGCTTCACGTTCCAGTTCGACAACCGCGATGTCGGGACACCGCACGACGTGGACATCCTCGACGCCGGTGGCCAGAAGGTGTTCGACAGCAAGGACTTCCCGGGTCCCGCGAAGAAGGACCTTCCCGTTCCCCCGCTGCCGGCGGGAACCTACAAGTTCGAGTGCTCGATCCACCCGACCCTGATGTTCGGCACGCTCACGGTCCAGTAAGGGAGCTCCGATGGCGACCACGACGCTGACGCCCGCCGCCTCCGCCTACGGGGGCCTCTACGAGTGGCTGACGACGACCGACCACAAGAAGATCGGGATCCTGTACCTCGTCAACTCGTTCGTCTTCTTCTTCATCGGCGGCCTGTTCGCCCTCCTGGTGAGGACGGAGCTGGCCCGGCCGGGACTCCAGGTCCTGCACGACGAGCTGCTCTACAACCAGCTCTTCACGATGCACGGGACGGTGATGATCTTCCTGTTCATCATCCCGGTGCTCGTCGGGTTCGGGAACTACGTCGTGCCGCTCCAGATCGGCGCCCCCGACATGGCCTTCCCGCGGATCAACGCGCTGTCGTTCTGGATGCTCCCGCTGGCCGGCGTGCTGCTCCTCCTCGGGTTCCTGACCGGCGGCGCCGCCCAGGCGGGCTGGACGAGCTACAGCCCGCTGGCCCAGGACAGGCCACTGTCCTCGACCGGCCCGGGCCAGGACCTCTGGATCATGGCCCTCGTCCTGATCGGGACGAGCTCGATCCTCGGCGGGATCAACTTCCTGGTGACGATCTTCAAGATGCGCGCTCCCGGAATGACGATGTTCCGGATGCCGATCCTGGTCTGGACGGTCCTCGTCACGAGCGTCCTGGTCGTCATGGCGACGCCGGTGCTCGCGAGTGCCCTGATCATGCTGTTCATCGACCGCAACTACGGCGGCCACTTCTTCGACCCGTCCACCGGCGGCAGCGCGATCCTCTGGCAGAACGTCTTCTGGTTCTACTCCCACCCGGCGGTCTACATCATGGTCCTCCCGGCCATGGGGATGATCAGCGAGATCCTGCCGGTCTTCAGCCGCAAGCCGCTCTTCGGCTACAAGGCGTTCGTCTTCGCGACCGCCGGGATCGGTGCCCTCGGCTTCTCCGTCTGGGCCCACCACATGTTCACGACGGGCCAGGTGTTCCTGCCGTTCTTCAGTCTCATGACGTTCCTGATCGCGGTCCCGACCGGGGTGAAGATGTTCAACTGGATCTTCACCCTGTTCCGCGGCAAGCTGACGTTCTCGACGCCGCTGCTCTTCGCCCTCGGCTTCCTCTCGATGTTCCTGATCGGTGGGATCAATGGCGCGTTCAGCGCGGCCGTCCCGGTCGACTTCGCCCTCCAGGACACGTACTGGGTCGTCGCCCACCTCCACTACGTCCTGTTCGGGGGGTCTGTGTTCGGGGTGATGGCCGGGCTCTACTACTGGTTCCCGAAGATGACCGGGCGGATGCTCAACGAGGCCCTCGGGAAGACCCAGTTCGTGCTGATGTTCCTCGGCTTCAACCTGACGTTCTTCCCGATGCACCAGCTGGGCCTGGCGGGGATGCCCCGCCGGATCGCCGACTACGCCAGTGACGCGGGCTGGAACGACCTGAACCTGCTCGCGACCGTCGGCGGGTTCATGATCGCGGCGAGCATGATCCCGCTCCTCTGGAACGTCTTCATCTCGCTCCGCGCCGGCAAGCCCGCCGGCGACGATCCGTGGGAAGCGAACACGCTCGAATGGGCGACGACGTCGCCGCCGCCGCCCTACAACTTCGACCGATTGCCCGAGATCCGCTCGGAGCGGCCGTTGTTCGACGCCCGTCATGGGCGGACGAGCCCCCATTGAACGCATGGATGCCGCCTCGAGGGCCACGACGATGACGGCCTCATCCGTGGCCGTGACGACCGGCGACGCCGGCCACACGGTCGCCGAGCACAGCCCGGTCGGCGGCCTCGCCCATGACAGCCGGGGCGGGATCAGCAACCCGATCCTGGGGATGCTCCTCTTCATCTGCTCGGAGGTGATGTTCTTCTCGGGGCTGTTCGCCGCCTACTTCAGCGTCCGGGCCTCGTCGATCCATTGGCCGCCGATCATCACCGCCGCGGGCACCGACCCGGCGGCGGTGGAGGCGGCGAAGAAGCTCAACGAGCACTTCAATCTCCATGCCGAGCCGTTCTTCGCTGCTGCCCTCACTGCCGTGCTGATCACCAGCTCGTTCACCTGCCAGTTCGCCGTCTGGGCGATCCGGCGCGACGACCGGACCGGCTTCATCCGGAACATCGGCGTCACACTGGTCCTGGGCATCGTCTTCCTGCTCGGCCAGCTCTACGACTACTCGACGATCGGGTTCGGAATCTCCGACACGCCGTTCGGGACGACCTTCTACACCCTCACGGGCTTCCACGGAGCCCACGTGTTCGGCGGCGCGGTGATGCTGTCGGTCGTCCTGTACCGCGGCATGGCGGGCCAGTTCAGCGCGCGCCACCACGATGCGGTCGAAGCGACGTCGCTCTACTGGCACTTCGTCGACGTCGTCTGGATCGCGCTGTTCTCGACGCTCTACATCCTGTAGGCAGGGAGGCTCGATGCATCCGCTCCGGCACCCTCGCAACGCGGCCATCGTCGGCGTCGTCTTCATCATCACGGCGGCGATCTACTGGGCGCTCCCGTATTTCGGCCATCTCCACCTCGACTATGCCGGCGTCACGATGCTGGCCATCCTCGGCATCGCGATGGGCCTGATGTTCTACGTCCTCGTCGCCGGCTCACCGAACGAATAAGCGAGCCTCGGGCGGATGGAGCTCCTCCAGGGCATCTGGAATTCGATCCTGGACTTCACCAAGCTTCTGGTGATCCCGGATTGGGGCGGCCTGATCGCGCTCCTGCCCGTGTTCATGGGCATCGTCGTCCTCGTCTTCTTCGCCTACACGGTCGTCCGCTACTTCCAGATCGGGCCGCGCCGGCGGCGACCCGGCCGGATCAAGCCGCCGCCGCCACCCGGCATCCACATGCCGGGCCCGACCCTCGCCCCGGTCTTCGCGGCGATCGGTTCCTTCTTCCTGTTCCTGGGACTCGTCTTCCCGGGCGTGATCCTCGTCCTCGGGCTCTCGGCGCTCGTCCTGGCGCTCCTGTTCTGGGGCCGCGAGGGTCTGCGCGAGTACGACCACCTCGCCGACGACCACCCGGCCCTGCCGGCAGTGATCCCGGCAGGCCCGCCGCCCGGCGTCCACATGCCCGGTCCGTCGTTCCGGCCGCTGCTGGCGGCCCTCGGCACGTTCATCCTCTTCGCCGGTCTCGTGTTCGGCGGCTGGGTGCTCGCCGTCGGAGTCATCTTTACGATCGTCACCCTGCTCGGCTGGCTGAGCGACGCTCGCAAGGAGTACCGCCAGGTCGTCCGGGCTGACGCGACCGGCCATCTCGAGAACGAGCCGCCGCCCGGCTGGCCGAAGGTCGTCCTGCCCGTCTTCGCCGTCCTGGTCGTCGCTGCGATCGCCCTCAACGCCGGCTGGCTACCGCCGCGGTCGGCGGCCGGTGGCGGAGAGGCCGGCGGCTCGCCGGCGCCGTCGGGCGGGCCCGGCGGTTCAGGCGGACCGGGCGGTCCGGGCAGCCTGGCGATCACCGCGTCCGGCGTGAAGTTCGACGTCGCGACCCTGACCGCGCCGGCCGACAAGCCGTTCGCGATCACGTTCGACAACAAGGATCAAGGCACGCCCCATGACGTCGACATCGCCGACAACGGCGGGGCGAAGGTCTTCGACGGCAAGGACTTCCCTGGTGTGGCCGTGAAGACCTATGACGTCCCGGCCCTGAAGGCCGGCACGTACAAGTTCTTCTGCTCGATTCATCCGGCCCTGATGAACGGCGAGCTGACGGTCGGCGGCTGACGGTCCCGCCACCGCGATGCGACGGGCGATCGGACTCCTCCTTCTCGTCGCGGTCCTGACGATGGCGGCCGTCATCGCGATCGTCGTCGCGACCCGGCCAACGGGCAACGGCGACACGATCGCCAAGGGCCAGCCCGTCCCGAACGTCGCCGGAACGACCCTCGACGGCCAGCCGTTCGACCTGGCGTCGCTACGCGGGCGACCCGTCGTGATCAACTTCTGGGGCCCGTCGTGTGTTCCCTGTCGGACCGAGTTCCCGCTGCTCGCCGCGAAGGCGCGTCAACACGAGGCCGATGGGTTGCTGATCGTCGGAGTGCTCACCGACGACGGCCCCGAGGGCGCCCGCGACTTCGTCGGCCAGTACGGCGCGACCTGGCCGACGGTCATCGATCCGGGCGCGGCGATCAAGAGCGCCTATCACGTGATCGCCCGGCCGCAGAGCTACTTCGTCGACCGAACGGGGATCCTCCGATCGATCCAGATCGGCGAGGTCCGGGACGCCGATTTCGAGCGCCAGTACGCGGCGATCTCGGGCGGCTCGTGAGGGCGGCCGCGGACGATCCGTCGCCGGCCATCGAGGTCGACGATCTTCGCAAGAGCTATGACGGGCGCCCGGTCCTTCGCGGCGTATCGTTCCGGATCGGCGCGGGCGAGATCTTCGCCATCCTCGGCCCGAACGGTGTCGGCAAGACGACCACGGTCGAGATCATCGAAGGCTACCGCCGGGTCGATGGCGGAGACGTGCGCGTCCTCGGCGTCGATCCGGCGAGGGCCGGACGCGAGCACCGGGCGCGGGTCGGCCTGATGCTCCAGGGCGGCGGTGGGATCGATCCCCGGATGACCGCGAGCGAGGTCGTTCGCCTGCACGGACGGTTCCACGCTGATCCGCGCGACGCGGACGAGCTGCTGGCGGAAGTCGGGCTGAGCGGCGACGTCGCCCGGACCCGCTACCGGCGCTTGTCGGGCGGAGAGCGCCAGCGGGTCGGGCTGGCCGTCGCCCTCGTCGGGCGGCCGGACGTGGTGATCCTCGACGAGCCGACCGCCGGGATGGATGTCGAGGCCCGGGCCGCGACCCGCGAGACGCTTCTTCGGCTGCGAGACGATGGCGTGACGATCCTCCTGACGAGCCACGACCTGACCGACGTCGAGCGGCTCGCCGACCGGATCGCGATCATCGACCGCGGCCGGATCGTCGCCCTGGGCGGGCCGGAGGAGCTCGCATCGGCCGTACGGCCGGTCCTCCGCTTCCGCCTGTCGGTCGGACTGGCCGAGCCGGATCGACTGTTGCTTGAGGCGCGGCTCGGCGATGGCCGGGCTCCGCTGACCCTCCACGAGGACGGTGGCCCGGGTCGCTACCGGCTCGAGGGGGCCGACCCGGATCCGGCGCTGATCGCGAGCCTCGCCGCGGGGTGCGCCGCCGGTGGAGCCTTGATCGTCGAGCTGCGAAGCGGCGGCGGCTCGCTCGAGGAGCGCTACCTCGAGCTCATCGGGTCGCTCCGAGATGAGGAGCAACAAGCGTGAGCCGCGCCGCCTCGCCGGCCCGGAGCATCGCCGCGATGACGGCGATGGAGCTGCGGCTCGTCCTGCGCCGCCCCGAGAACCTCTTTGCGACGATCGTGATCCCGACGCTCGTCCTCGTGCTGTTCTCGTCGGTTGCGATCCTGCCGACGGGCGCCGGCCGGCCCGTCGACTTCCTCCTGCCCGGCAGCATTGCCCTCGCGATCATCGCGACGAGTCTTGTCAGCCTCGGGATCACGACGGGCTATGACCGCTCGTATGGCGTCCTGAAGCGGCTCGGCGGGTCGCCGCTCAGCCGGGCCGAGCTGATTGTCGCCCGGATCCTGACCGTGCTTGTCGTCGAAGCCGTCCAGGTCGTTCTCCTGGTCGGGACGGCGATCGCGCTGCTCGGCTGGTCGCCCGAGCCCGGCGTGTCGGTGCTGCTGCTGGTTGGCGGCGGCATCCTCGGGACGCTGGCCTTCGCCGGTCTGGGTCTGCTCCTGGCCGGGATCCTCCGGGCCGAGACGATGCTCGCGGTCGCCAACCTCCTGTTCCTTGCCTTCCTGGCGCTCGGTGGGATCGTCGTCCCGGTCGATCGGCTGCCGGCGCCCGTCGCCGCGATCGGCCATGCGCTGCCGGCAGCGGCCCTGTCGGACGTGCTGCGGATCGCGTCGGGATCCGCCGGAGCGGGCGGGGACGCGCTCAGTCCGCTCGTCCTGCTCGGGGTCTGGGGTGGGCTCACGGTCGGCCTTGCCGCAGCGACGTTCTCCTGGGAGTAGGTGTTACCGGGCCTGCTCCATGAGCTCCGTGACCCGTCGATGGGCGGCCTGCGCCCGCGCCAGGAGGTCGCTCGGCGTCGAGTCCGCTTCGCCGCCACCGGCCAGAGACTCGAGCACGCCGTCGGCCTCACGCAGGGCTTCCAGGTACGGCGCGACGGCCTCGGTCTCGATCGAGAGGATCACCTCCGAGAGCGCGCGCCTCACGAACGGGCGCGTCCCCGAGAGCCACGCCTGGCCGGCGACGGTACGCGGTGTCGTCATGCTGTCCCCGGGAAAAGTCGAACCCCGGGCGGTCGGACCCGGGGTTCTGGTGTATGCGGTATTGGTTGCGGGGGACGGATTCGAACCGCCGACCTTCGGGTTATGAGCCCGACGAGCTGCCGCTGCTCCACCCCGCGACCTCGAATACTAGCGATGGATCCCCATCCGGTCAACCGGACCGATCGGCGCGACCGTCCAAAGACGGTCGGACGGACCAGCCGCAACCGCGGGACTGATCTTCGTGCCGAGGACGCCAGGACGTCGCGTATCACGTCCCGCATCCTGAAACTGGCCCCCGTCGCCCGATATCATCGCGCTCCACCCCCAAAAGGGAGGAACGGCGTGGTCAAGGAACCGGACAAACCCGAGTCGGCCTCCGAGCTACTGGCCGACTGGCGATCGGCATCGCGGGACACCGTCGCAGCCCGCTCGGCAACTTCGGTCGCGCGGTTGGCGCTCGCGGCGGCGGAGGCCGCCGAAGAAGCGGCCACCGAAGTCGAGACCGCGGCGGAGGCGGCGGCGCAGGCCGTTGAGCGAGCCAGGAATGCCGCCACGCGGGCGCGAAGCGCAGCGGCACAAGCGGCCGAAGCGGCGCAGATTGCCATGGCGGCAGCTGAGGGCGACCAGGCGCGCGCGACCGAGGAAGTTGCCAAGGCCGAGACGGCCGAGGAAGCTGCGCGCGACCGCTTCCACGAGGCCGAGAGCAAGGGCTTTCCGAAGGAATAGGTCACTCGATCCGTCGGGGATCTTCAACGCGGCGATGTCGACCCGGCCGCGACAGCCTTGACCAAAGGCACCGGGTACGGAAGTCCGGGTGGGTCTGGTGCATTTGGATGGGTTGCACGGACGCACCGCGCCGGGCACTGTCCCGGACATGTTCGGACGCCACCGCACCGACCCGCAACATGACCTCGCGCCGGTCGTCGACGCGTTCCACGACCGGCTCGCCGGGTCGCTGGTGACGCATCGCACCGATCCGCCGCGGGTCAGCCCGCTTCACCTCCGCGACCGTCTCGCGGCACCGGTCTCGGCCGGGCTGCGCGAACGGCTCGAACGCCGACGTCTCGGGGCGGCCTGACGGCCATCGGGGAACGGGCGGCGGTCAGGCCGCCCGTGCCTCGATCTCGACCGCGGGCCGGGGCAGGAGCCAGCGGCCGCCGATCGCGAAGGCTGCCACGGTGAAGATCGACATGACCGCCGCGAAGACGTAGAACGGCAGGCGGATGTCGATCTCCGCGAGCGCCCCGGCGAACAGCGACGCGACGACGAACCCCAGCGTCCCGGCCGCGCCGAACACACCCTGCGCCGTCGACGATCGGCCGGGCGGGCTGCCCGCCGCGACGATCGAGTACAGGACGGGATTGAACATCGCGAAGCCCGTCGCCTCGACGAGGATCAGCGGCACCGCCAGGAGCGGATCGCGGATCACGGTGTAGATCAGAGCCGCGACAACGGGCAGGACCGTCCCGGCGACCAGGAACGTCACGATGCCGCCGCGGTCCGCCCGCCGCCCGAACGCCGGCGACAGGACGAGGACCGGCAGCCCGAACATGGCGAACGTCAGCCCGATGAGGTCGAGGCCGGCCCCGAGCCGGAACAGATAGAGCGACCGGATCACCTCGTATGTGCCGGCCGCGAAGTTGCCACCGATCGTGAAGAGGATCGCCGCCGCCAGGAGGCGATTGGCCAGCGAGCCCGGGATCGGCCCGAAGCGGGTTCGGTCGGGGCGCTCGCCGGTGCTCCCGGCCGATGCGTCGTCGGCCGGCCGGGACGCCCGGGAGGCGAGGTGGCCGGGCTCGTGCGGGAACTCGGTGAGGTCGAGCGTGCCGTGGCGATCGCCTGACCCGGGAACGGCCGCCGCCCGCGGCGATTCGCGGACACGCAGGGCGATCGCGGCCGCGGCCACGAACGAGCTGATCGCGCCGAAGACGAAGATGAACCCGACCCCGCCGAACGCCGCCGAGCCGAGCCCCCCGATCGCCGGTCCGAGCAGCAGGCCGCCCATCTGGGCCGCCCCGTAGAGCCCGAAGGCCTCGCCGCGACGGTCGGCCGGCGTCGCATCGGTGATGTAGCCGCGGGCGGCCGGATCGTAGAGGGCGGTTGCGAGACCGGCCAGGGCGCGGAGCACGATGAACGGACCGGCGCCGACGAAGACGAGCGGCAGGAACAGGAAGATCCCGGCCGCGACGTTGCCGGCGATCATCAGCGGGACGCGCGGCGCACGATCGGCGAGCCAGCCGAAGACCGGCTCCCCGACGAGCCGTGCGGCAGGCCACGCGGCGACGACCACGCCGAGGGTCGCGAGGTCGACGCCGTTCTCGATGAAGTAGAGGGGCATCACCGGGAGGAGCGCGCCGAAGCCGAGCCAGACGATCAGTTCGGCGGCGAGGAGTGGCAGGATCGCGGACCAGCGGCGGTTCCAGGCCGCGATCCGGGCGACCTTGTCGCCGGCGACGATGGGCATCGAGGCTCGATCGTAGGCGCGACGATCGCGCGACGGCTGGCCCGTATCATCGAGCGGTGCCAGAGTCAGCGCGCGCGCACGGGCCGATCGGGCTCCACGGGGGCGGCGAGTACGAACGCGGCGACGAGCCGTTCCTCGACGCATTGATCGCCGTCGCTCGCGACGCGGCGACGCTGCGTCGGAACGGCGATGCGCCCGCGCCCCTCCGGATCGTGGTCCTGCCGACGGCAGCGGCCCGCGGCCGGCCCGACCGTGCGGCCGCCAACGGCGTCGACGCCCTGAGCGGCCGGGCCGGTCGGCTCGGCGGGCCCTTCCGCGTCGATGTCGCCCCGGTCATCGATGGCGCGTCGGCCACGGATCCGGCAAACGTCGAACTGCTCGCGGCGGCGGACCTGATCCACCTGCCCGGCGGCGACCCTGACCTCGTTCCGGCGATCCTGGCCGGCAGCCCGGCCCTCGACGCGATCCGCGCCGCCGGGAGGCGCGGCGCCGCGATCGCCGGTGCCAGCGCCGGCGGGATGGCGCTCGCGGATTGGACGTGGACGCCGAAGGGCGGCGTCCGGGGCCTCGGCTTCGTGGCCGGCCTGGCCCTCGTGCCCCATTACGACGACATCCGCAGGACCGCCTGGCAGGAGGCCCTCGACCGGCTCGCACCGGGCGGCATCGGCTATCTCGGGCTGGACGAGCGGACCGGAGCCATCACCGACGGAGAGATCCCGGGCGGTCGGCGCTGGCGCGGGGCGGGACCCGGCGCCGCCTACTGGTTCCCGCGTGGCGCCCTGGAGCCGTCCATCGCGCGCGACGGCGAGACGATCGACATCCCCGACTGATCCGGCTCCCCGCGCCCCGAATAGGCTCCAGATGCCGTATGACGCCTTCTCGGCCGGCCTCGGCGACAACCGGATCGTGACGACGCTCTGTCCCGGCGGCAAGGAGCGGATGCGACGGCTCATCGCCATGGTCGAATCCGGCCGGTTCGATCCACTTCCCCTCATCACCCATCGGTTCGCGCTCGACGACATCGTCGAGGCGTACGACCTCTTCAGCAATCGCCGCGACGACGTGCTGAAGGTGGCGATCCGCCCGTAGGTCAACCCGATCCGTGGCCTTACCGCGCGCTTACATCGAGCGGCGGCCAAGCTGACCCGGCACCCTGACCGTGCGCTGACGGCGGTCTTCGCCGACACTCGGCGATGACCACTATTCAAGGGGTAGGAACGATGACGATCTCGATCCGCAAGGCCGTGCTCACGGCCGGCGCGGTTGCCCTCCTCGGATTGGCCGCGATCGGCCTGGTCCAGGCGGCATCCTCGGCCGGCGGCGCGCCGGCCAGGCCGCTCGCCGCGGCAGCCGTCGCCGCGGTTCCGGACACGAATACCGCGGCAACGACCGGCGGCGCCGATGTCGCGCTCACCGGCGAGCTCGACGCGATCCTCGCCGCCGACCAGACCGCGGCCGGCCGGGCCGGCGGGCCTCGGGCGGACGCGGATGCCCGGATCCTGCGCCGGCTCCGGATCGCCCGCACCCTCGTCCACGCGACGATCGTCCTCGACCTCCCGAAGGCCGGCCTGACCACGGTCCAGGTCGACCACGGCACGATCTCGACGGTCGGGGCGACCACGCTGACCGTTGGCGAGAAGGACGGCACGAAGGCCACCGTCACGCTGGGCGACGAAACGCGCGTCCGGCGGAACGGCGTGAAGGCGAAGATCGCCGACCTCAAGACCGGCGATGAGGTGTTCGTGATGAGCAAGATCGAGTCGGGCGGGACCGTCGCCTACCTCGTGATCGTCCCGAAGAACTGACCGGGCCTCGTCAGCCCGTTCGCTGCAGACCGGCGGCGATCCCGTTGACGGTCAGCTGGACGAGCCGGAGGAGCCGCTCCCGCTGGGGGTCGACGGGCCCGCACGCGCGGAGCCGGGCCAGCAACGTGACCTGCATCTCCGAGAGGGAATCGACATACGGGTCGCGCAGGCCGAGCCGGCGACGGAGCTCCGGCTGGTCGTCGAGAAGGCGATCGCGACCCGTCAGGCGGCGGAGCCAGGCGGCCGTCCGGGCGTACTCGGCCTCGATCGTCACCCACGGGCCGGTCCCCGCGGCACCGGCCAGGGCCGCGTACTGGCGGCCGACGCCGACGTCGGCCCGGGCGAGGGCGAGCTCGGCGTTGTCGAGGAGGCTGGCCAGGAACGGCCAACGCGGGTAGAGCCTCGCAAGCGCCGCGATGCCCGCCTCCCCGTGCGAGGCGGCATAGGCCTCGAGTGCGGCCCCGAGCCCGAACCAGCCCGGCAGCTCGATCCGGGCCTGCGACCAGGCGAAGACCCACGGGATCGCTCGCAGGTCGGCGATCGAGCGCGTCGGCGATGACGCAGCCGGGATCGCAACCGCCTCGCTCGGCCGGCCCCGGGACGCGGGTCTGGACCCCAGGCGGAGCGTGGCGATCTCGTCGATCGGCGTCGCGAGCCGGAAGAAGTCCACGAATCCCGGCGCGTCGACGAGGTCGCGGTAGACCGCGACGGAGGTTGCGGCGAGCTCGTCGAGGATCGGCCGGCCCGCCGACTCGGCCGCGGCAAGGGACGCAGCGTGAGCCGGCGACGACGCGACCAGCGTTGCCGCAGCCAGCCCCTCGAGATGACGCATCGCGATGCCCGGTTCGGCGTAGTTGGCGGCGATCACCTCGCCCTGCTCGGTCAGCTTGAGGCGGCCCTCGACCGCGCCGGGCGCCAGGCCGAGGATGGCCCGGTTGGCCGGTCCCCCACCCCGCCCGATCGCGCCGCCGCGGCCATGGAACAGCGTCAGCTCGACGCCGTGCTCCCGCGCGGTCGAGGCCAGCGCGGCCTGCGCCGTGTGGAGCAGCCAGCTCGCGGCGAGGTAGCCCGATTCCTTGTTCGAATCGGAGTAGCCGAGCATCACTTCCTGGCGATCGCCACGACCGCGGAGGTGGTCGCGATAGACCGGATCGGACAGGATCGCGTCGAAGACCGATCCGGCGGCCCCGAGCGTCGCCGCGTCCTCGAACAGGGGCACGATGTCGAGGACCGGGCCCGGGTCGCCGGAGGACGCCGCGAGACGCAGGAGCCGGGTCAGGTCGGCGGGCTCGGAGGTGAAGGAGATCACGTAGCGACCGGCGGCTCCTGGGCCGAACCGGGCCTGGAGCGCGGCCACGGTCCGGAGCGTCTCGACGACCTCCGCCGCGCTCACGCCGGGGGCTTCTTCGCCGTCCGGCGCCCCGTCGCGGAGGGCCGTTTCGGCCGCCCGATGGACGGCGCTGTGCTGGCGGACCTCGAGGGCGGCGAGATGGAAGCCGAAGGTCGCGAGCTGCCAGCGCAGGTCCGCGACCTCGCCCCACGCGACCCGGGCGAGCCCGTCGGTCGCCAGGGCGTCCTGGATCTCGACGAGCTCGAGGTCGAGCTCCGCCGCGTCGGCGTAGCGGCCGCTCAGCGGCGCCGCCTGGCCGGTCAGGTGGGCGCGCGTCCGACGGAGGCGCTCGGCGATGAACCCGAACCGCTGGCGGTAGGGCTCGTCGGGGAAGCGCCGGCGGAGCTGGCGATCGAGGTCCGGAAGGAGCTCCGCGTCCCGGCCGAGGCGGGTCACGAGAGCGCGAGCGACGTGGTCCGGCCGTGTCGCAGCCGCGATCGTCTGGGACAGCCGGCCGGCGACCGCCTCGTAGCCACGCAGGACGTGGTCGGCGTGGATCCGCAGCGTCCGATCGCTGATCTCCGCGGTGACCGACGGGTTGCCGTCGCGGTCGCCGCCGATCCACGACTGCCAGCGCAGGAACGGCATCGCCAGCGGCGGTCGGGTTCCCGTGAGCCCGGCATCTGTCGCCTCGCCCACCCGGCTGGCATCGCGACGCCGGTCGGATCGTCGCGTGGACCCGCTCACGGGGTCGAGCGCCGCGTCGGCTTCACGGTAGAGACGGGGCACGACGCTGAACAGCGTCTCGTCGAAGAACGCGAGGGCCGTCCGGACCTCGTCGAGCGGCGAAACGGCGGTCGCGCGAAGGTCGGCGGTCCGCCACAGGAGGGTGATCTCCTCGCGCAGTCGACGGCGCGTGTCGCGATCCTCGGCCACGACGATGTCGCGATCGGCCAGCGTGTCGAGGAGGCGATCGATGCGACGGATGGCGATCAGGACGGTCCGCCGGCGGGCCTCCGTCGGATGGGCGGTCAGGACGGGGGTGACACGAAGGGCGGCGAACGCCGCGGCCACGTCCGTCTCCGTGGCACCGGCCCGGCGGAGCCACGCGGCGGCGGCCGCAAGCGAGGTGTCCGGCGCCGGCCGGGCACCGGCCTCTCGCTCGCGCCGGCGAGCCGTGCGCACGAGCTCCCGTTCCTCGGCCAGGTTGATGAGCCGGAAGTAGAGGCTGAATGCGCGGATCACGATCTCGACCCGATCGGGCTCGAGGGCCTCGAGCTCGGTCACCAGGTCCGCCCGGAGCGAGGGACCGTCGCCGCGGCGGAGACGGATCGTCGTGCGCCGGACGCGCTCCACGAGATCGAGCAGCTCACGGCCGGCCTGCTCGGCGATGACCTGCCCGAGGAGCGAGCCGAGGAGGCGGACCTCGAGCGCGAGCGGGTCGCGGGCCCGTCCGGTGCCGGTTGCGGATGGCTCGGCGCGGACGGCATCGTTCGGCTCGGCGGCCGCGTTGGGGGTCGTCGAGCGCGTGTTCATGCAACGTTCCGCGCGTCGCAGCCGGCACCGTTCCACAGCCCGGCCGGCTCGCCGCCGCAACCTTCCGGCGTTCGATCCGCCCGTACGCTTGTATCGTGATGACCATGGCGGCACGCGAGGTCGACGCGCAGGGCGGACCGGATCAGCTCGAACAGCTCCGGTTCCTGCACGAGGTCGCCCGCCTCGCGACGACGGCCAGGACCTGGGACGAGCTCCTCGAAACCGTCGTCGACGGGACCCGCGATGCGCTCCACGCCGACGTCACCTCGCTCTACCTGCTCGATCGCGACGGAGCCTACCTGACCCTCGCCGCGACGAACGGGCTCGATCGCTTCCAGATCGGCCGGGCCCGGGTGCCCTTCGGCGAGGGCGTCACCGGCCGGGTGGCCGCGACCCGCGACCCGCTCGTCATCCCCGACATCCGCTCCGACCCCCGCTTCCTCTGGGTTCGTGGCATCGACCAGCGGCGGTTCATCGCCTCGATGCTCAGCGTGCCCCTTTCGTGGAACGACCAGGTCGTTGGCGTCCTCAACGTCCAGACCGAACGCGAGCGCCAGTTCAGCGCCGACGACGTCGCCCAGCTCAGGGCGATCGCCGACCTGCTCGCGGGGATCGTCGAGAA
>DASUPH010000388.1:0-4779 GCA_036276275.1 Candidatus Limnocylindrales bacterium | reverse complement strand
GGCCTCCGGTACCGGCTTCGCGAGGACGACGATGCGCACGTCGGCGATCTCCTGTCTGCACGTCCGGCCTCGATCCGTTCGAGCGCCGGGTGGCCCCGACGCTGTCCGTCGAACGGTCAGTCGCGGCCGCCGAGGAGCGCGCGTGCCACGACGAGCCGCTGGATCTGCTGCGTGCCTTCATACAGCTGCGTGATCTTCGCGTCGCGCATCATCCGCTCGACTGGGAACTCATCGATGTAGCCGTAGCCTCCGAGCACCTGGACCGCGTCTGTGGTGACTCGCATCGCCGTATCCCCGGCCACGAGTTTACACATCGCCGACCAGCGACTGGCGTCGGGCGCACCGGCATCGATCTCGACGCACGCCTTGTACAGGAGCTGCCGCGCAGCCTCGGTCCCGGCGTCCATGTCGGCGAGCATGGCGCCGACCTGCTGGAAGTCGCCGATGCGCTGCCCGAACTGCTGCCGATCCCGTGCGTACGCGGTGGCGACCTCGAGCGCGCCCTGGGCGATCCCGACGGCCTGGGCGGCGATCCCCGGCCGGCTCCGATCGAGCGTTCGCATCGCGATCGCGAAGCCCTTCCCTTCGTCGCCGACGCGGTTCGCGTCGGGAACGCGGACGCCGCGGAAGCTCAGTTCCGCGGTCGGCGAGCCGCGGATGCCCATCTTGTGCTCGATGCGCTCGACGCTGAAGCCGGCCATGTCCTTCTCGACGACGAAGCATGTCAGGCGCTTGTGGCGCGGCGCGTCGGGATCGTCGCTGGTCGCGGCGAAGACCGTGATCAGGTCGGCGACGCTGCCCTGGCTGATGAACCGCTTCGCCCCGTCGAGGACCCAGTCGTCGCCGTCGCGGCGGGCCCGGGTCCGGGCGGCGGCGACGTCGCTGCCCGCCTCGGCCTCGGTCAGGGCGAACGCGATGAGCTGTTTGCCGGCGGCCAGGTCGGGAAGCCAGCGCTGCTTCTGCTCGTCGCTGCCGGCGAGGATCAGCGGCAGGGCGCCGAGCTCCTGGACGGCGAGGATGAGCCCGCTCGTCGCGCAGACGCGGCTGATCTGCTCGATCGCCAGGCACAGTGTCAGGAGGTCGCCGCCGAGGCCGCCGTATTCCTCGGCGAACGGCAGGCCCAGGATGTCGTGGCTCGCGAGGAGCTCCTTGACGTCCCACGGGAACTCGGCGGTCCGGTCGATCTCCGCGGCGCGGGGCGCGATCTGCTCGTCGGCCAGGACCCGCACGGCGTCGCGGAGCGCGGCCTGGTCCTCCGACAGGCGATACGTCATATCGGGCGCGATCCGGCAGCGGGCGGCGAGCTGAGCATCGGTCGAATCCTAGCAGCGGTCGGAGCGGGCCGAGCAGGGTCGAATCGGACGGCGTACGCTGCAGCCGGACGGCGAGTGTGGCACCGGGGGCCGTGCTCCAGCCGTCGAGGACCGTCCCCATGGACCACACCACCCAGCTCCTGATTCTGTTTGCTGCTGCCGCCGTCGGGATCCTGGCCACCGTCGTCATCCGTCGCCGCCAACGGGACGACCGCGACCACCTCAGTCGCGAGACTCCCTTCGCGACCTCGACCGAAGGCGAGAAGCGCTGTCCGAACTGCGGGATGTTCAACACGGCGTTGGCCCGCAACTGCGTCAGCTGCAAGCGGCGCCTGCCCGGCTGAGACCGGCCCGCGGATCGTGGGCTCCCGCGGGTTACTGGAGGACGGCCAGCCGCCGGCGCGGGTCCGGTGGCTCGGGGACGATCACGTCGGCGAGGATCTCGGAGATGTCCCGCGCGCTGACGACGCCGGGCGGACCGCTCGTGCTCGCGGCCGCGGCGACGTCGGCCAGGCCCTCCTTGATCATCGTCATGCAGAAGGGGCAGCTCGTCGCCACCGTCGAGGCGCCCGTCTCGAGCGCCTGACGCGTCCGCTCGGCGTTGATCCGGGTGCCGCGGGTCTCCTCCATCCACATCCGACCGCCACCCGCCCCGCAGCAGAAGGTGTTCTTGCCCGACTTCTCCATCTCCCGCAGCTCGAGCCCCGGGACGGCGGCGAGGACGTCGCGTGGCGCGGCGACGACGCCGTTGTAGCGAGCCATGTAGCACGAGTCGTGGAACGTCACGGACCCGGCCGCGGCCGCGCCCTCCTCGCCGATGCGCAGGCGACCCTCCGCCAGCAGGCGCTGGAGGTAGACGGAGTGATGGACGACCGAGAACGATCCGCCGAGTTGGCCGTACTCGTTGCCGATCGAGTTGAAGCAGTGGGGACAGGCGGTGACGATCGTCCGCTCCCCCATCCCGTAGCGATTGAGCGTCTCGACATTGCCCGACGCGAGGATCTGGAAGACGTAGTCGTTGCCCATCCGGCGGGCCGGGTCGCCGGTGCAGGACTCCTCCTGGCCGAGCACCGCGAACGCCACGCCCGCGGCGTTGAGGCACGTCGCGAACGCCCGGGCGACGCGACGGTTCCGCTCGTCGAACGCGGCCGCGCAGCCGACCCAGTAGAGGACCTCGAGCCGGTCGAGCCCGCCCGGTGCGGCGGCGAGCGCGGCGACGGTCGGCACCTCGAACGGCAGGCCCGTGGTCCAGTCGAGCCGGGCCGAGGCGGGCTGGCCCCACGGATTGCCCTGGCCCTCCATCCCGCGAAAGGCGCCCGCGAGCTCGGCCGGGAACCGTGATTCCTCGAGGACGAGGTTCCGGCGGAGTCCGACGATCTTGTCGACGTGCTCGATGAGGACGGGGCACGCCTCGACACAGGCGCCGCACGTCACGCAGTCCCAGACGGCGTCGTAGGGGATCGCCTCGTCGACGATCGCCGCCCCCATCCGGGCCGCCTCGGGCACGACGCCACCCAGGTCGTGCGTCTCGCGGACGATCGGGTTGTTCGGGATCAGGTCGAGCCCGTGCTCGGCGTCGACCGCCATCTCCCGGATCCCCATGATGAACGCCTTCGGGTTGAGCGGCTTGCCGGTGAAGTGGGCCGGGCAGGCCTCCTGGCAGCGGCCGCACTCGGTGCAGGTGAAGCCGTCGAGGAGGTCCTTCCAGCCGAGGTCCTGGAGCGACTTCAGCCCGAAGGTCGCGTCCTCGCGCTCGAGGTCCATCGCGGGCAGCTCACCCCGCGGCGCGAGCTTGCGGTACCAGATGTTCGGGAACGCGGTGGCGATGTGGAGGTGCTTGCTGAACGGGAGGTACACGAAGAACGCGGCGACGAGCAGGATGTGGCCCCACCACAGGATCGTGAACAGGACGTCGAGCGTGTCCGGGCCGACCGCGCGGAGCGGCGCCGCCAGGGCCGAAGCGATGAACGCCCCGGGCTGTTCCTCGTACCGAGCGATCTCGACGACCTGGGCGAAGAGCTCGGTCGCGACGACGCCGCCGATCATCCCGAGGATCATCAACGCGTCGCGGTTGTACGTGAGCCGCCGCGGCTTCGAGATCAGCCGCCGCTCGAACGCCCAGAGGATCGCGACGATCACGATCACCGCGACGACGTTCTGCATTCCCGAGATCGCCGTCCAGAGCGCGCCGCCCAACGGGATCGAGAGGACCTGCTGGATCACGCCGCCGGTGACGATGTTCGCGGTCCCGATCGTCAACAGGACGAAGCCCCAGAAGATGGCGGCGTGCATCAGGCCCGCCCTCGGATCCTTGAACATCTTCCTCTGGACGAGGGCGTATTCGATCAGGCCCGCCAGGCGCCGACCGATCGCACCGAGCGGCCGCGGCTGCTCGACGACGGGTCGGGCGGCGGCAAAGACACGGAGGTGGCGGGCCATCGCGAGGACGAAGAAGGCCGCAGAGCCCCAGAACACGACGAAGACCAGCGGGTACAACGGGACGTGGTTGAAGGCCGGGAACATCAGCTGGCCTCCTCCCGGGCTCGGGGCGTGGTTGCGGCCGCGGCGCCGTGATCGAACGGGCCGGCGAGCGTCTCGAGCGCGTGGTCGAGGATCGGCACGATCGCCTCGATGGACTCGAGGGCGCCCTTCGGACTGCCCGGCAGGTTGACGATCAGGGTTCGCCCGCGGACGCCGGCGACGGCCCGGCTCAGCGCCGCGAACGGGGTCGAGAGACGGCCTTCGGCCCGGATCGCCTCGGCGATGCCCGGGACCTCGTAGTCGAGAACGGCGAGCGTCGCCTGGGGGGTCACGTCGCGCGGTGTCAGGCCCGTGCCGCCGGTCGTCACGACGAGCGGATGACGCTCGGCGGCGCCGCGCAGGGCGGCCTCGATGGCCCCGCGGTCGTCGGCGACGACCAGCCGCTCGACCGTGAAGCCGAGCGCCTCGAGCCGCCGGGCGACGCCGATGCCGCTGGTGTCCTCGCGCGTGCCCGCCTCGCCCTGATCGCTGGCCGTCAGGACGAAGGCGGTTCGCGCGGCGTTGACCGGCGGATGCACGCTCACCCGGTGGGACCTCGCCGTCTGGCGACCACGCGACCGGCCACCCGGTCGCCGGGCCGGCGCAGGTCGGGTGCGCCCGGCGCGCCGGGCCCGCGGTCGTCGGCCGGTCGGTGCCACTCACCGCTCTTGCCGCCGGTCTTCGACAGCAGGCGGACCGCCCGGATCTCGACGCCTCGCTCGACGCCCTTGACCATGTCGTAGATCGTGAGAGCCGCCACGGACGCGGCCGTCAGTGCCTCCATCTCGACCCCGGTGGGTCCGGTCGTGGCGGCCTCGGCCCGGATCCGGAGCACGCCGGCGGCCCGATCCGGCGTCACCGCCACGACGAGATCCGTCAGCCCGAGCGGGTGACACAGCGGGATCAGGTCGCTCGTCCGCTTGCCGCCCATCACCCCAGCAAGCTC
>DASUPH010000387.1:0-9658 GCA_036276275.1 Candidatus Limnocylindrales bacterium | reverse complement strand
GCGCCCGCCGGCGGGGCCTCCGGGTGATTGCCGTCACGTCGGTTCGGCAGTCCATGTCGGACGATCCGAACCCGGTCGTTGGGAGTCGCCTGCTCGACGAAGCAGATCTCGTCATCGACCTGTGCACGCCCCACGCGGATGCGCTGGTCGACATCCCCGGCCTCGAGACCCCCGTCGGCCCGGGCTCGACGATGTCGGCGGTCGCGATCGTCAATTCCATCAAGGTCCGCACGGCAGAGCTGCTCACCGGGCAGGGAGCCATGCCGCCGGTCCTCACTCGGGCATCGGTCGTAGGCGCCGATCGCTCCAGGGAGCTCTTCGACAACGCCTATCGAGAGCATGCGCGGCGGATCGCTCGTTCGATCGGCCGGCCGGGAGGTGGGTGACGGGGCGACGAGCAGCCGGTAATCGAGCGATGATGGTCCGACCCACGCCCCAGGCTGGGAACCGAGGTCGGCGCAAGGAGGAGATCGGCAGATGAAGAGAATGGGAATGGCCCGTGGCCTGATTGCCGTGATGGCAGCGGTCACGCTCGCCGGCGCCTGCACATCGACGCCGTCACCGGGGGCGTCCGGTGGTGCGAACGCCAAGTACACGATCGGGTTCACGAATCCGGGCGGCGTCGGCAATGGCTGGCGCGAGGCAATGCTCTGCTCGGCGAAGGTCCAGGCCGTCAAGGCCGGCAACGTCACCAAGGTCACGATCATCCATCGCGACACCGACGCGCCCGGCCAGCTGGCCGACATCCGGACGCTGATCGCCCAGGGCGTCAACGCGATCATCATCAACCCGGCCGGGCCTGACGCCCTGAACCCGGCGATCAAGGAAGCGACGGACGCCGGCATCACGGTCGTTTCGGTCGACGCCTCGGTCACCGCACCGGGCGCCTACAACCTCTCGAACGACCAGGAGCAGTACGCCTACCTCGGCGCCACGTGGCTGTTCAAGGCGATGGGCGACAAGGGCGCCGTCGTCTACATGCGCGGCATCGCCGGCCATCCGGCCGACACCGACCGGGACACGGGCTTCCAGCGAGCCCTGAAGGAGCATCCCGGCATCACGATCGCGGCCACGACGGTCACGAAGTGGGACCCCGCCACCGCCACCACCCAGATCAACGACGTCATGAGCGCGGGCACGAAGTTCGACGGCATCTGGACGTCGGGTGTCGACTCGAACATCGTTGACGCGCTCAAGGCAGCCAACCATGCGTACGTGCCGATCGTCGGCGCGGACAATGCCGGCTTCGTCAACCAGCTGCTCGCGGCCGACGGCCCGAAGGGTGCTGCGGTCACCAACCCGGCGTCGATCGGCGGCGCGGGCGTCACGCTCGCCCTCCAGATCCTCGGCGGCAAGAAGCCCGCGGCGACGACGGTCCACGTGACCCCGGAGCTCTGGGCAAACGACGACGCTGCCGGCAAGGCCAGCCTCACGGCAGCGGCCGACAAGTCCCTCCCGAAGACCTGGCCACTCGGCCTGACGATCAAGGATTGGACGACCTACAGCAAGGCCGAACTGATCGCCTGCAAGGGCCCGGGCGACGCGTAGCCCGACTCCCGAGCGCGATTGAGTGATGGGGGTGTCGGCTCCGCCGGCACCCCCATCAACGCTGACACCTCCCACCACCCACCCTCACGTTGAGGACCGGCCGAACGTGATCGACGTCGGATCTGACCTCCTGCTGAGCGCCACGGATGTCGCGAAGCACTACGGCGCGGTCGTCGCCTTGCGATCAGCCTCACTGGCGGTTCGTCCGGGCGAGGTTCATGCCCTGATGGGCGCGAACGGCGCCGGCAAGAGCACGCTCGTCAAGATCCTCACCGGCGGCGTCCGCCCCGACCACGGCGAGATCCTCGTCCGCGGCAAGCCATTCGCCGCCCACTCTCCCTCCGAGGCCCGGCGCGGCGGGATCGTCTCGGTGTACCAGGAACCCGCCCTGATCCCGGACCTGGATGTCCGCTCGAACCTCCGCCTGACGCAATCGCCGGTCGATGCCACTCGTCATTGGCTCGCCGAGCTGGGCATCCCCGACCTGGACCTCACCGACATCGTCCGCGACCTGCCGCTCGCCTCCCTGCGGATCATCGACCTCGCTCGGGCGCTGGCCATCGAGCCCGACGTCCTCATGCTCGACGAGATGACCGCGGCCCTGCCGGCGAACCTGACGGAGCGGGTCCTCGAGGTGATCGGCCGCCAGAAAGGAACCGACCGGTCCGTCATCTTCATCTCCCATCGGCTGATCGAGATCGCCGCCGTGTGTGACCGGGCAACGGTCCTCCGCGAAGGCTCGACCGTCGGCGTGGTCGACGTTTCAGCGGGGTCCGAGGACCGGATCGTCGGGCTGATGCTGGGCGACATCGCGCGCGGCGGCCCAGTCGAGCCTGCCGATTCGTCAGCCCGCGCGGCGCGAGCCGCCGACGCGGTCCCTCGCCTGACCACCCGCAACCTGACGGTCGGAACGAAGCTGTCCGACGTCTCGTTCGACCTCTATCCGGGCGAGGTCCTCGGCGTTGTCGCCCTCGAGGGACAGGGCCAGGACGAGCTCTTCGACGTCCTGTCGGGCTCGGAGCGACCGAGTGGCGGCGACCTCCTGGTCGACGGCGCGGCCGTCTCGTTCCGCCACCCGGCCGACGCGATCCGGGCAGGCCTCGTCTACGTTCCGGCCGACCGCGCGGAGGCGCTCCTGATGCAGCGCTCGGTCCGCGAGAACATCGCCTTGCCATTCACCACGCCCTTTGGTGCCTGGGGCCCGATCGACGTCCGCGAGGAGCGTCGCAAGGTCGACAAGGCGATCGCCACGCTCCAGATCGACACGCGGGCCGCGTCCGAGGTCCGGCGCCTGTCGGGCGGCAACCAGCAGAAGGTGACGATCGCCCGCTGGGTCGCCGGCGGTGTCCGGACAATGCTCTGCTTCGACCCGACCCGCGGCATCGACATCGGCACGAAGCAGCAGATCTACCAGCTCCTCCGCGATCTCGCCGCCGCGGGCGCCGCGGTCCTGCTCTATACCTCCGAGCTCAAGGAGATCCAGCTCGCCTGCGACCGGGCGATCGTGATCTTCGGCGGCCGGATCGTGGCCGAGATCGCGGTCGTCGACGCCGACGAGGCGACGCTCCTCCGGGCCGCCTACGACCTCCGGCCCGAGGAATTGATGCCGGACGAGGTCGCGTCCGCGGCGGTGGCCGTCGAGGCGACGGAAACCAGCCCGGCTGGTCCCGCGTGAGCAGCGGCGAGGCCACCGTGCCGCGAGACCGCGCCGAGATCGTCGCGCTTGCCGGCTCATGGGCAAGGCGCAATGTGTGGACGCTCGGCCTGCTCGGGCTCCTCGTCGTGTTCTTTGCGGTCACGAGGATCCTCCAGCCGAACTACGGACCCGCCGCGATCCAGGGCCTCGCGATCGCGATCCTGCCGATCGCGTTCGCCGCTGTTGCCCAGGCCGTCGTCGTGATCTCCGGCGGCATCGACCTGTCGGTCGGATCGATGATGGCGCTCGCCAGCGTGACCTCGGCGGTCCTCATGAAGGACCAGGGCGATCTCTTCGGCGTGGCGGTCGTCGTCGGCGTCCTCCTGCTCGGGCTCGTCGTCGGTGCCATCAACGGCGCCCTCGTCGTGGTCACGAAGGTGCCAGATATCGTTGTGACCCTCGCGATGTCCTTCGTCTGGGCCGGAACGGCTCTGCTGATCCTGAACACCCCGGGTGGCGGCGCGGCACCGTGGCTCATGGCGATCATCTCGGGGCCGCTCGGCACTCCCTGGTTGCCGAAGGCCATGGTCGTGCTAGCGGTTCTCGTGGCCGTGGTCTGGATCCCGCTCAGGCGGTCGACGCTCGGCCTGTCGCTGTATGCGCTCGGAAGCAGTCCGCTCGCCGCGTTCCGCAGCGGTGTCGCCGTCGGCCCGACGAAGATCATCGCCTACACCCTGACCGGGTTCTTCTCGGCCCTCGGCGGGCTGGCCCTCACGGCGACCGGCGGGGTCGGGGCTCCGGTGCCCGGCTCCTACACGCTCCAGAGCGTCGCCGCCATCGTGCTCGGCGGGGTCAGCCTTGCCGGCGGACGCGGCGGTGTCCTCGGACCGATCATCGCCGTCATCGTCCTGGCGCTCGTCCGGACCGACCTGTTCTTCGCCGGTGTCGACCCCAACTGGTCGACCGCGATCCAGGGGGCGATCCTCATCGGGGTCGTGATGTTCGGCAGCCTGGTCGCGATGCGGAGGGTGCGGGTGTGAGCGGGACGGCCGGCACAGCCGGGAATACCGGAGCTCCGCGCAGCGCGGCGTTGACCACGAGCGGTTGGCGCCGGATCATCCGCGACCAGCCGCTCATTCCGCTCGTCGTCCTCCTCGCCGCCCTGATTGCGCTCCTCGAAGTGGCGAAGCCCGGGATCGTGAGCGGCAACTGGGTCGCCACGACCGTTCGTGCCGCGATTCCGCTCGCGATCCTGGCCGCCTGCCAGACGCTCTCGATGCTCACCGGTGGTATCGACCTGTCGGTCGGCGCGGTCGCCTCGATGGCGGCGTTCCTCATGGCCACCCTCGCCACGGGCCAGGGTCCGATCGTGGCGCTCGCAGTCGCCTTCGCTGCGGCCCTGGTCGCCGGCCTCGTCAACGGGGTCGGGATCGGCCTGTTCAAGGTCCATCCGCTGATCATGACCCTGGGCATGAGCCTGGTCGTGCTCGGGTTGATGTCCGTGTACGGGCTGCTCATGGTCCGGTCCGGGACGCTCATTCCCGACCAGATCCTGTGGCTCGGCTCCGGCATCTCGCTCGGCTTCGTGCCGAACAGCCTCGTCGTGTTCGTCCCGATCGCCGCCCTGATCGTCGTGGGCCTGCGGCGGAGCGGCTACGGTCGCCTGCTCTTTGCCGTCGGCGACAATGCCGTCGCCGCGCGGCTCGCCGGGACGCGCGTCTGGCAGGTGCTCCTCGCCCTCTACATCCTCTCCGCGGTGCTGGCGGCCGTCGCCGGGATCCTCATCACCGGCGTTGCGAACACGGCGACCGTCAGCCTCGTCGAGCAATCGGTGCTGCCATCGGTCGCCGCCGCCGTCATCGGCGGCACCTCGATCATGGGCGGCCGCGGCGGCTACGCCGGGACGATCGTCGGAGCGCTGATCCTCACCGTTCTGACGACCCTCCTCACCGTCCTCGAGATGCCGGAGGCCGTCCGCCAGGTGCTGTTCGGCGCGATCATCGTTGCCGTCGCCGCGGCGTACACCCGCGTCACCGGCGAGGGCTGAGCAGGTGGGCGAGCCGGCGCCGGCGACGATCTCGCCCGGCATCACCCGCCACCTCGGGCTGGACCTGGGGGCGACGAACCTCAAGTGGACCGTCGTGGAGCACGCCGACGACACGTGGCGAGCGCTCGATCGCGGCCAGGTGCCGACCCGGGTGGCCGGCGGGCCGGCTGCGATCGTCGCCCAGCTCGGCGAGATGGGGGCTGCCGCGATGGCCGCCTGGCCGGGGGTCGTGACGGGCGGCGTCGGGATCCCCGGTCTGTACGATCCGAAGGCCGGCGCGACCCGGTTCCTCGTCAACATCCCGGGCCCGTGGGACGGCTACCCGGTCGCCGGTCCGGTCTCCGCCACCCTCGGCGTGCCGGTCGCCCTGATCAACGATGCCCGGGCCTTTGGGCTGGCCGAGCTCCGACTCGGAGCGGCGCGCGGCGCAAGCTCGATGGTCGGGCTGACGCTCGGGACGGGGGTCGGCGGCGTGATCGCGATCGACGGCAAGGTCCACCAGGGCCACGAGGGTACGGCCGGGGAGATCGGCCACCAGACGATCGACCCTGACGGCCCGTCGTGCAACTGTGGCAATCACGGCTGTCTCGAGGCGTTCGCGCGGGCGGACCGGATCGCCGAGGCGTGCGGGACGGCGACGGCGGAGGAGGCGGTCGAGCGGGCACGCGCCGGCGACCAGGCCGCGCTCGACGGCCTCGAGCGGGTCGGTCGCTACCTCGGCATCGGGATCGGCAACATGATCACCGTCATCTCACCCGACCGCGTCGTGATCGGCGGCGGGGTGTCCGCGGCCGGCGATCTCCTCCTGGAGTCGGCGCGAGAGGAGATCCGGCGACGAGTCCGGACGACCTCGATCAACGAGGTCGAACTCGTGATCGCCGAGCTCGGGACGTGGGCCGGCGCGATCGGCGCCGCGATCCACGGCGCCGAGCAGGCCGTCCACGCGGCGGCAGTCGGCTGATGATCGACGCGGCCTACGTCCCCCATCACCGCAGGATCGAGCAGGTCCTCCGCGAGCGGATCACGTCCCTGCGCCCCGGCGCTCGCCTTCCGTCCGACAGCGAGCTCGTCGCGGAGTTCGGCGTCAGCCGGATGACCGCCCGGAACGCGATGCAGCGCCTCGCCGAAGAAGGTCTCGTGGCTCGTCAGCCGGGACGGGGCAGCTTCGTCGCCGTCCCGCCGGCCCACCGGCGGGCCGATCGCCTGATGACGTTCAGCCAGGAGATGGCACGCCGCGGCCGGACGCCGAGCTCGCGCCTCCTCGCCCGTGCGATCCGGCCATCGACCCGGGCCGAGGCCGCCGACCTCGACCTGCCGGTCAGCGAGCCGATCGTCGAGATCCGCCGGATCCGCCTCGCCGACTCGGAGCCGATCGCCCTCGAATCGGCCATCCTCGTCAGCAGCTGCGCGGCCGCCGTGATGACGGCCGACCTGGAGCGCGGCTCGCTCCACGAAGCGATCACCCGGAGCGGCCAGACGCTCCGGCGGGGAACGGGCACGGTGGGCGCTGCCGCCGCCACCGCCGAAGACGCCCGGCTGCTCGCCATCCGGCGGGGCGACCCGCTCCTCGTCGAGCGGCGGGTGATCGCCGACGTCGCCGGCCGCCGGATCGAGGCGACCGAATCACGCTATCCCGCAAGTCGCTACGCTCTCGACGTGTCGTTCGACGTGGAGGCCGCCCTGCCCCGGTCCGAGGAGTCGGCGTGACGACCGGCCGGACCCAGCTCCACGGCCGCCTCGTCCTCGATGACCGGGTTGCCTCCGGCCGCCTCGCCGTCGAGGATGGCGTGATCGCCGCCGTGGAGCTCGACGAGGGAGCAGCGACCCAGGACAGATCCTTGCCGTACATCGCGCCCGGCTTCGTGGACGTCCACGTCCACGGCTGGGGCGGCCACGACGCGATGGGCCCGCTCGAGGACCTCGACGGGATGGCCCGCGCACTGCTCCGCCGCGGCGTGACCTCGTTCCTTCCGACCGGCTTCACGACGCCGTTTCCGGTCATGCACGCCTTCGCCGATCGGGTCCGGTCATGGATCCCGGCGGCGCCGGCCGACGGCGCCGACCCGCTCGGCTTCAACATCGAGGGGCCGTTCATCGCCCCGGCCCGCAAGGGCGCCCACAACCCGGCCTACCTCGCCACCCCGGCCGACGTGCCGTGGTCGGAGATCGAGCCGCTGATCGACGGCATGCGCCTGACGACCGTCGCCCCGGAGATCCCGGGCGGCATGGACCTGATCGCGAAGCTCCGGGAGCGTGGCGTGCGCGTATCGATCGGACACTCCGCCGCCGATCTCCCTACCGCTCTCGCCGGCTATGACGCGGGTGGGACGACGACGACGCACCTGTTCAACGCGATGACCGGCGTCGATCACCACGCGCCGGGGGTCGCGGTCGCGGCGCTCGGCCGGGACGATGTCTATGTCGAGCTGATCGCCGACGGCGAGCATGTCGACCGCAGTCTCTGGCCGATCATCACCCGGACGAAGCCAACGGACCGGCTGATGCTCGTCAGCGACGCGACCCCGATGGCCGGGATGGGCGACGGCCGGGTGACGCTCGGCGGCCTCGAGATCGAGATCCACGGCCTGCGGGTGACGCTCGTCGACGGCGGCGCGCTCGCCGGCTCGGTGATCGCGCTCGACCACGCCGTGCGCAACCTCGTCGCGGCCGGGGTCGGACTGCCGGCGGCCGTCGCCGCCGCGAGCCGCAACCCCCTGGCGATGCTCGGCATCACCGACCGCGGCAGGATCGCCGTCGGTCAGCGGGCCGATCTCATCGAGCTCGACGACGGGCTGAACGTCCGGCGGGTCATGCGCGGCAGCGTCTGGAACGCCGGCGCGGGGTCGGACTAGGCCCGGCCGGGTCGAGCTCCCGTAGCCGCGCGCCATGACACGACGGTTCCGCCCCGTTCATCTCCTCCTCGTCGTCGTGGCGGGTCTCCTGATCGGGATCGGCGCGTTCTGGGTCGTGAGGACCGCGACGCAACCGCGCCGCACGACCCCGGTGTACGACCCGGCGGTCCTCGCCGGCCAGCACCTCTGGGGCTATTGCTCCGGTGGGTTCTATGCACGCCACGGGGACACGATCGTCCTCACGTCCACCGGTCACTGCGCCGGCGAGGGGACGGTCGCCACCGACCCGGACGGGACCGGGGTGCGGGGCGTCTTCGGCCCGGCCGCCCGCGATGCCACGTGCCCGTATCCGGGGCACACGTGCGCGGCGTCCGACCTGAACTACCTGGTGGTCGCCCCGGACCGCATTCCGTGGAGCCACCTGAACGTCGTGGACCTGGGCACGGCCGGCTACCGGGTCATCCCGCCGGGCACCCGGCCGCTCGCCTGCGCCGACATCGCGATCGGTGACCAGGCCGAGATCGACGGCCGCAATATCTACCGGAGCGGACCGGTGGCCGAGAAGGACGCCTACCTCCACCCGGAGGACGGGGCCTACTTCCCATGCATGATCGCCGCGCGGATTTCCACGGACACCGGAGACTCCGGCGGCGCCGTGCTCGTGCGGGGGATCCCGGCCGGGGTCACGAGTCGCAGCTTCGGCGGGTTGCTCGGATTCACGCCCCTGGCCGAGGGGCTGGCCCAGCTGGGGCTGGAGCTCTGCACCACGCCCGACTGCGGACTGGTGCCATCCGTGCGCCCGTCCCCCTGAGAGCGGCCGGCCACCGGCCGCCAGCCGCCGACGCGCGGGTCAGGCGCCGGGCTTCGTCGCCGTCGCGGCCGCTTCGGCCTTGGCCTTGCCGTTCTGGCTCTCGAGCGCCTTGCGTGCCTTCTCCCAGTCGGCCCGGAACTGGATGATCCCGGACGTGGTCAGCGGATGGTGGACCATCTGCTGGAGGACCTTGAACGGGATCGTCGCGACGTGGGCGCCGGCAAGAGCCGCCTGGGTCATGTGGAGCGGGTTCCGGATCGAGGCCGCGAGGACCTCCGTGTCGAGCTCGTGGATCGCGACGATCTCGGACAGCTCGCGGATCACGATCATCCCGTCCTGGTTGATGTCGTCGAGCCGGCCGACGAACGGCGACAGCAGCGACGCGCCGGCCTTTGCGGCGAGGAGGCCCTGGTTCGCGGTGAAGATCAGGGTGCAGTTCGTCTTGATCCCCTCCTCCGCGAAGCGGCTCATCGCCTCGAGGCCCTCCTCGCTCATCGGGACCTTGACGACGATGTTCGGGGCGATCTTGGCGAACGCCCGGCCCTCGCTGAGCATGCCGTCGACGTGCTCGGCGACGACCTCGGCCGACACCGGCCCGCTGGTGATCGTGCAGATCTCCTTCAGGACCTCCTCGTACGTCGATCCGCTCGTCTTGGCGAACAGGGTCGGGTTCGTGGTGACGCCGTCGAGGATTCCCCACCTCGCCGCGATCCGGATTTCTTCGATGTCGGCGGTGTCAAGGAAGATTTTCATGAGGTTCGCTC
>DASUPH010000386.1:0-2110 GCA_036276275.1 Candidatus Limnocylindrales bacterium | reverse complement strand
GCCTGGCCAGTGAGCGTGATGTGGCCCAGGACCGCTACGAGCGCTTCCGGCAGGCCGTCGACGTCGATGAGCAGGTCAAGCAGCTGGCCGCCAGCCATCCGTCGCCCAACCCGCTCCCCGTCATCCGCGCGGCTGTCGAGCGCCTGCGCTCGCTCGACCAGAAGGCCCGCGAGCTCCGCGCCGCGCTGTCGGGCGAGGTCGCGGTCTCCTTCGAGATCGAGGCCGAGCCGAGTTGGCGCCCGCTGTCGCGCTGGGGCGTCGCCTTGACCATCGTCGGTCTGGTCATCGCCGGCGGCGCGATCGGAGCCCAGGTCCTCGGGATCGCGACCGTTGGCCCGATGCCGAGCCTTGTCGGTGGCGTCATCGGGGGGATCGGCGTGTTCCTCGCGGTGGTCGCGCTGTGGATGCGCCGCGGCTATCGCATGGGCACCCAGCTCCGTGACGTGGAGATCGACCGGCGCCTCCGGGGTCGATCTGAGATCGAGGCCGAGCTCCAGGCGGTCGAGGCGGATACGGCGAAACGGCTCGGGTCGCTCGGGCTCGATGACCTGCCTGCCGCCGAGGACATGCTCACGCGCGAGGAGGCCCATGTCTCCCAGATCGAGCGACTGACGGCTCAGCTCGAAGGGCTCGTCGGGAAGCAGCCGCCCGAGTCGCTCGTGCCGATGCGCGATGGCGCGGCCCTCGAGATCTCCGAGAAGGGCAGCGCGCTCGAGGCGCTCGGCCCCATCGCCAAGGAACCGCGCGCCCGCGAGCGCCTCGAGGTCGAGGTCAGCGACCAGGAGCGCGCCCTCGAACGCGCCCGTGACGATGAGGCCAATGCCCGGGCCAGGGTCGAGGCGAACGCGGTCGACGCCGAGCAGGTCGCCGGCCACGCCGAGTCACTCGCCGGTTGGAGCGAGGAACTCGCGGCGCTCCAGCGTCGCCACCGCGTGTACACCGCGGCCCTCGAGGGGATCGTCGGCGCGGAGCAGGCCACGATGAAGTCGGCGACGCGGTACCTCGAGAAGCGGATGGTCCGCGATCTCGAAATCGCGACGGCCGGCCGGTACCGCTATGTCCGCGTCGACGACAAGACGCTCGACATCGAAGTCCGCGCTCCCGAGAAGCGCGACTGGGTGAAGGTCTCGGCGCTCAGCCAGGGCACGCTCGATTTGGTCTTCCTGACGGCGCGGCTGGGTCTCGTCCGGCTGGTGACCGGCGATCGCCGGCCGCCGCTCATCTTCGACGACCCGTTCGTCACTCTCGACGACGCGCGGGCCGCTCGCGCCCTCACCCTGCTCAAAGGGATCACCTCCGATTTCCAGGTCATCTACCTGACCTGCTCCGACCGCTACGACGCCGTCGCCGATGCGATCGTCGAACTGCCCGGACCGACGGCGATCGACGATGGTCCGGCCCCGGTCGAGGCCGCGGCGTCGCCTGAGGGAGCGAGCCGCTGATCGGACCCGACGCCGGGACCGCGACGATCCTGTTCGGCCTGGTCTCGGCGGTCGCCTGGGGCGGCGGTGACTTCGGGGGCGGGCTCATCAGCCGGCGGACCTCGGTGTTCGGGGTCGTCCTCGTCTCGCAGATCGTGGGCATGGCCGTGGCCCTCGCCCTGGCGGTGGTCCGGGCCGAGGGCCTCCCGACGATGGTCGACGTCGGATGGTCGCTGATCGGCGGCGTCCTCGGAGGGATCGGCATCGTCTCGTTGTATCGAGGTCTGGCCGTCGGCCGGATGGGGATCGTCGCGCCCGTCACGGGCGTCCTCGCGGCCCTGATCCCGGTCGTGGCCGGCATCGTGCTCGAGGGTTGGCCCGGCACGCTAGTGATGGTCGGGATCGCCGTCGCGCTCGTCGCGGTCATCCTCGTGTCGCGCGTCGCCGATGAGGGCGGCGGCCGGGCGGGCCTGGGGCTCGCGCTCCTCGCCGGGTCGACGATCGGCCTGTTCGGCGTCTGCATCGCCCAGATCAGCGACGGCCACGTCTTCGGTCCGCTGACCATCGTCCGCGGTGCCGAGGCGGTCCTCATCGTCTCGGTCGTCCTGGTCAGGCGGGCGGCCTGGCGCCCCGCGCCGAGGCTCGTGCCCGGCATCGTCGGCATCGGCGTGCTCGACATGGCCGGCAAC
>DASUPH010000385.1:0-2226 GCA_036276275.1 Candidatus Limnocylindrales bacterium | reverse complement strand
TTGGCAAGAAGTGTGAGATTGGTAGGCTGCGGCCGTCGACTTGACATTTCCTCCAGTGAGAACCCCTTGCCCAGCGCCCTTCCGATCCGTCCCATCGACGCGACCCTCTCGGTGACGAAGGCCGCCCGCCTCCTCGGAGTGCACCCGAACACGATCCGGGCCTGGAGCGACGCGGGCCGGCTGCGCTACTACCGGATCAACCCGCGCGGCGATCGCCGCTACCGGCTGGGCGACCTGCAGCGGTTCCTGGCCGCCGCCGAGACGCCCGAAGTCGCCGGACCCGGGCAGGCCGGAAGCATCTCCGCCTTCCCGCGCCGCGGCTACGATCGCGACGGCACACCGATCCCGACCGATCGAGAGCGCCTCCGTCGACGGGCCGACCTCGGGACGCTGGCCGGGCTGGGCCGGATCGCCGGGGAGCCGGGTCCGCTCGATGACGTCCTCCGCGAGGCAGCGATCGTCATCCGCGAGCGCGGCGCCTTCCGGTCCGTCGCCATCTACGAGGTTCGCGGCGAGCGGCTCCTGCCCCGTGCGACCGCGGCCCCCCCGAGCATCCGGTTCGTCGAGCTCCCCCGATCCTTCGGTGCGCTCGGGCCGGCCCTCGATCGAGCCGTCGAGGGCGATCCCGGGCCGGTCGAGGGCGACGGCTTCGGCAACCTCGGCCTGAGTGCGGGCCGGTCGGAGCTGGCGATCGCGATCCCCGGCGGCACCGAGCCGTGGGGCGTTCTCGTCGTGGCGATCGAGCCGCCCGGCGACCGGACGGCGAGCGATCCCGACCTCCTGATCGAGATCGCGAATGCGATCGGGGTCATTGTGAGCGCCGCCCGCCGGTCCGACGACGTCGCCCATCGCCTCGACCGTGCCGACGCCCTCCGCCGCGTGACCAGCGACATCGGCAGTCGCCTCGATCTCGGGCTGATCCTGACCGGGCTCGTCGACCACGCGATGGTCCTGTTCAACGGCGATCGGGCGGCCGTGTTCCTCAAGGGAGCGGACGGCCGGACTACCGCGGAGGTCAGCCGGGGCCTGTCGCAGCGCTATCTCCAGTCCGTGATCGACTTCCCGAGCCGGTCCCTGCCGGCGCTCGCCGCTGCTGCCCGCCGGCCGATGTTCTCGACGGGCTACCGCAACGATCCGCGGGCCGGCGACGTCCGGGCCGCCGTCGTCCAGGAGGGGTACGACACCCTGTGCACGGCACCCCTCCTCGACTCGTCCGATCTCCTCGGTCTGCTCAACGTCTACCACGACAGCCCCTACGAATGGACCGTGGACGAGCTGGAGACGATGGCGGCCCTCGCCGAACAGGCCGCGGTCGCGATCAAGAACGCCCAGAACTACGAGAAGATGGCCACCTGGGCGGCCCAGCTCCAGTCGATCCAGCAGCTCGGAGCGCGCCTGTCGCGTCTCGGCGAGGAGCGCGAGATCGGTCTGGCGATCGCGACCGAGCTGCGCCAGCTCATCGACTATCACAACGTCCGGGTCTACCGGCTGCGTGACCTCGACCTCGTCCCGGTCGCGATGCAGGGCCAGGTCGGCGAGTACATCGACGAGACCCCGGAGCAGCTGGCGGTCAAGTTCGGCGAGGGCATCACCGGCTGGGTCGCCGCACATCGAGTCGAGCAGAACCTGCCCGACGCCGGTGCCGATCCCCGGGCGAACACGATCCCCGGCACCGACGAGGACCTCGACGAATCGATGCTCCTCGCGCCGATGCTCTATGAGGACCAGGTCCTCGGCGTCCTCGTCCTCTCGAAGCTCGGGCTCCACCAGTTCAGCGAGGACGACCTCCGGCTCCTCGTGATCTACGCGAGCTTCGCCACGCAGGCGTTTGCCAACGCCGATGCGACCAGGCTCCTGCGGGACCAGTCCGACGCCCTCGCGCGCCAGCTGGCCAACCAGCGGGCCCTCCTCCAGGTCACCGAGTCGATCCTGACGACCCTCGAGCCCCGGGCGATCCTCGACCAGGTCGCCGAACGCCTCTCCGACCTCGTCGGCTACGACAGCCTCTCGATCGAGATCCTCGATCGCGGCACCGGGCTGCTGCGGCCCCTGACGGCCAAGGGCGTCGACGCCGAGCGATACATGGAGCCCTGGCTGCCCGGCGAGGAAGGCCTCGCGACCTGGGTGGTCGCCAACAACGAGCCGGCCCTCGTCCTCGACGAGCGCAGTGATCCCCGGATCAACCCGTTCCGGGGGGAGGTCGTAGACGGCAGCCTCATCTGCGTC
>DASUPH010000384.1:0-3599 GCA_036276275.1 Candidatus Limnocylindrales bacterium | reverse complement strand
GTGCTGCCGTCCGACTTCGCGTGGCGCGTCATCATCTGGTCCACCGCCGCCGCAATCACGCTGATCGGCGTCTTCGCGTTGTGGGCTGTGCTGGTGCTCGTCCGGCGCCGTCGCGTCGCGCTCGGGATCCTGCGGGGCATCCTCGTCGCCGCCGGGTTCGCGCTGGGATTCCTGATCCTGGCCACCAATGACGACCCGGCCATCCGGTTTGCGGTCCTGATCCTGGGCGTCGCGTTCGTGGTGGCGGTTGCCTGGACGCGACCGCGGACCGGCGGCGCCGTGCTGGTTGCGATGGCCATGCCCTGGACGATCTGGTGGGTTTCCTTCCTTCTCGACAACGCGTTTGCCGCGCGACAGTGGGTCCTCGCAGACGTCCTTCCGGCGCTCGGCGCCGGCGTGGTCGCCGAGGTGCTTGGTGCGGCACTCTTCATCGCGGGCGGGCAAGCCGAGCAGACGCGCAATGTGCCGACACCGAGCGCACCGGTCGACCGCAAGTTCGGGGCGACCGCGTACGCGATCCTCGGCCCCACGATCTTCGGGTCGTCCTCGTACGACCTGGCTGGCGGGATCGTCCTTCTCGTCTCCGGCGTCGTCACGGCCTCTCTCGCCCATGGCCGGCCGTTCCTCGAGGGGATGGCGATCGTCGCGGTGGGCGTCCTGCTCGCCTGGGCCGCGACCTGCATGACCTGGGTGCTGGTTCGCCGGCCGGCGAACCGCCGCGGATGGGAGGCGTACGCGTGGCTGGGCGAGTGGGAGCTCGACCGCTATCGAGCGCTCGCGGGCGGGCCGGCCGTGCCGAGCCGGAACGACTTCCGGCGCTGGCTGAAGGCCAGTCAAGCGCGGCCGGACCTCGCCTGGATCCGAGCCGAGCTGTTCGTCATGGAAGGCCAATTCGAGGAGGCCCTGGCGGCCGCCGAATCGATCCCCGACGACACGCCCTACGGCCGGGTCGAGCGGGAGGGGGCCCTGGCGTCGGTCGATTGGCACAGCGGCGGTCCCGCTGGGACAGCGGCGCTCCGGACGGCCGTCGACGAGATGCCGGAGACCGGCGAGGACCATTTCCGGGCGGAGGTGGTCTTGGCTGCGTCGGAGATCCGGCGCCTCCTCGCGGCCGGCGACCCGGATCCGATCCGCCCGATTCTCGAGGTCCGCGACCGGCTGGGCGCTCTGGCGGACGGGATCCTCTGGACCGTGATCCGACGGCGGCTCTGGTCGAAGAGTCTCCTGGTGTCGCTGATCGTCGTGGTCGGCGTCGTCGGCCTGGACCGCCTCCTCGGCCTCGGCTGAGGTCTGACCCGCCGGTCGCCTCTCGACTCAGCCGAAGCCGAGCTGCTGGAACCGCCACCGGTCGTCAGATCCGAGGAGGCTCCGGAGGTGGTTGATCTCTCCGGCGTGGTAGGCGTCGTGGGTGATCATCGCCGCGACGATCCAGCGCGTCGGACGGCGCTCGCCCCAGTTCGTCAAACGCGGGGCGTCCAGCTCGTCGTCGCCGGCGAGGGCGGCGACATGGTCGACGAGCCGCTGCTGCGCCGTCTCGAGCCATGGGATGACGTCGCCCATCTCGCTCTTGCCGTCCCGCCACGGCTCCACCTCGGGGGTGGCGAACCGGAGGGTCCCGAGGCCGAAGGCGTAGTCGTCGTACATGATCTTGCAGGCACCGACGTGGATCGCGATCGCCTCGATGGAACGCGAGAGGCCTTCGGGGACGGCGTGCCACGCCTCGTCCGGCACGGTCCGGATGTTCGGCAGGAGGGCCTGGCTCTCGTTGCTGTCCTCGATCCCGACGCCGCGAAACGCCTCGTCGAGGAGGTAGAGCAGCGTGTCGATCCCCTTGCGATCACTCATTCGCCCGGAATCCTGGCGCCGGCTCTCAGCTCAGACGCGGGTCTGGTATTCGCCGGTCCGCGTGTCGACCCGGATCGTGTCGCCCTCCTCGACGAAGATCGGGACGGTGACGACGAGGCCGGTCTCGGTCGTGGCCGGCTTGCGGGCGCCGGTCTGGGTGTCGCCGGCGAAGCCGGGCTCGGTCTCGCGGACGACGAGATCCACGGTGACCGGCAGCTCGACGCCGATCGTCTCGCCCTGGTAGCTCGTCCGGTCGAGGGTCATCCCATCCTTCATGTACTGGGCGGCCTCGCCGAGCTGGTCGGTGGTCAGGATGAACTGGTCGTACGTGTCGTTGTCCATGAAGTGGTAGTCATCGCCCTCGTGGTAGAGGAACTGGACGGGCCGCTTCTCCATCGACGCGCGCGGCCACTTCGTCCCGGCCTGGAACGAGCGCTCGACCGTCTGGCCGCGCTTGATGTTGCGAAGGGTGATCCGGACCTGGGCCGAGCCGCGACCCATCTTGATGTGGTGGTAGTCGAGGATCTGCCAGAGCTCGCCGTCGAGCTCGATGGCGATGCCCTTCTTCAGTTCGCCGGTGCTGATCATGTCGAGGTGGGCTCCTGGGCCAGTCGGCCGGCGCCCGTGAGGCGCATCGAAACCGGGATGGACGTGTTCGGGCGCCGATTGTAAGCGACCGCGCGGCGGAGCCCGGCCTAGCCGCCACCCACGACGAGGACGTCCCTTGGGAACAGCGTCAGCCGCTCGACCCGGCTTTCGCCGGCGTCGAGGAGGATCAAGTCTTCGATCCGGACGCCCGTCTCGCCCTCCAGGTAGATCCCGGGCTCGACGCTGAAGACCGTCGGCGACGGCAGCGCCGAATCGAGGGCCGTCGACGTGAGCGACGGCAGCTCATGGGTGGCAAGACCGATCCCGTGGCCGAGCCCGTGGGCGTAGGCCGGCCACCGGCCGTCGTGCTCGATCACCCGGCGGGCCACCTCGTCGAGATCACGGCCGGACGGCAGGTCGAGCTCGCCGTCGATCGTCGCCTCGAGCTGACCGATCGCCGCGGTCTGGGCGCGAGCGACCATCTCGTAGACGCCGAGGTCGCGCTCGGTCGGCTCACCAACGAACAGGGTCCGGGTCATGTCGCTGCGGTATCCGCCGACCTGGGCCCCGAAGTCGAAGAGGACGACCTCACCCGAACGCACCTTCGTGTCCGACGGCGCTCCATGCGGCAGGGCCGCGTTCGGCCCGACGAGACAGGTCGGCTCGAACGCGACCGCCTGCGCCCCGCCCGTCCGGATCAGCCACTCGAGCTCCAGCGCCAGGTCGTGCTCGGTCGCGCCGGGCCGGATCTTCGGCAGGAGGCTCGCGAGGGCCCGGTCGGCCACGGCACAGGCGGCGGCGACCCGCTCGAGTTCGGCCGGCTCCTTGATGGCCCGGTCGGCTTCGACCCAGCCCTCGACCGGGACGAGCTCGACGTCCGGGGCGGCGGCCTCCAGCCGCTGCCAGACGAGGTATGGAACAAGCGCCGCCTCCACGCCGACCCGGCGCGCCCCGACCGATGCGACGAGCTCCGCCCAGCCGTCGGCGACGTTCCGGGGCCCGTCGACGACCCGTCCGTCCGCCACTTCGCGGTGGGCCTGGATGGCGTAGCGCGAGTCGGCAAGGACGACGAGGTCCTCGCGCCCGACGAGGAACTGGCCGGACGTTCCCGCTACCTTCTCTTCGCCCTCGCCCAGGGTGAACCCGGTGAGGTAGCGCATGTGCTC
>DASUPH010000383.1:0-2110 GCA_036276275.1 Candidatus Limnocylindrales bacterium | reverse complement strand
CAGCGAGCCCGAAGTGTTCGACTTCCCCGAGGGGATCGGTCCGGTGGAATGCGTCAACGTCGAACACGAAGAGGTCCTGCTCATCCCGCGCTGGGTCAAGGCGCGGCGGGTGACGTTCAAGTACGGCCTGGGCTACGAGTTCATCAACGTGCTTCAGGTCCTGCACAAGCTCGGGCTCGACAAGACCGACAAGCTCCGCGTCGGTGGCGTCGAGGTCTCGCCACGCGACGTGGTGGCCGCCGCGCTCCCGGATCCGGCCACACTCGGCGACCGGATGCACGGCAAGACCTGTGCCGGCACCTGGGTGACCGGCACGGGAACGGACGGCCAGCCCCGGGCGGTTTACCTCTACCACGTCGTCGACAACGAATGGACGATGCGCGAATACGGGTCCCAGGCGGTCGTCTGGCAGACGGCGATCAACCCGGTCGTGGCCCTCGAGCTGCTCGCCGCCGGGACGTGGTCCGGCACCGGCGTGCTGGGTCCGGAGGCGTTCGACGCCGTTCCGTTCCTGGACCTGCTGACGGCGTACGGATCGCCGTGGGGCATGCGCGAGGGCGGCTGACCCGCGGCCGAGGCGTCCGCGTCCGCGGCATCTGCCGCGCCACCACCATTGGCACGATTTCGACGAACGAGCGTGGCCGCACTCCCACATTGCAGTCTGGGCGTCTCTACACGAGGGACTCATCAGATGCTGTGCCACTGGGAGTGGCACAGCATCCCGGCGGCCTCGCCCGCGTCAGCCCTCGGTCCAGCGGACCTCGTGGCGGTCCGCGTCCGGCTCGATGAAGCGGATGAGCCGCTCGGCCTCATCGGTCAGCGCCTGGCGCTCCGACGGTGCGATCCGCCCGAGCGGGACGAGGTCGATCGTTGCCACGCCCTTCGCCACCTCCGACGTCCACGTGCCGGCGACGAAGCCGTCGACGAGGAACGTCGCGAGGATGTCCGCGTTCTTCTTGTAGACCGCCGGCCGATGCTCGTCGGCGACGATCCGCAGGCGCGCGTCGTAGCTCACCAGGAGGCTGTCCCAGCGGGCGAGGAATCGGACCGGGGCCGGTTCGTCGCCGGTCGCGGCGTCCAGCTCCGCGAGGTCCAGGAGCTCGCGCCCGTTCTCGTCGCGGAGCCGAACCAGCCGATCCCCGAGTCGCTCGACCGCCGCCTTCGTCCGGCTGACGCGACGCTGCCCGAACCACTGGCCGAAGTCCGCGACCGATGCCGGACCATACGCCCGCAGATAGCCGACCAGTGATTCGTCGAGCGCCGGCTCCTCGTCCGGGATCGCCACGTCCGGTAGCCAGACTCGCGCCGCGACGTAACGCGCCTTGCCGTGCGAACGCCAATGTCCGCTTGGCGGGGCGTGGACGAGGCCGCCGCGGGCGCTCGCGATCCGGAACGCGACCCGCGCGACATTGCCGGGCGCATGGTCGGCGAGCGACGACCCCGTCGACCCGGCGGCGGCGTCCTCTTCGGCGAACGCCTCGAGCTCCGCGACCGTACGCGGCGTCCCGGCGAAGGCGAGCACATGTTCATGGAGGGCTTTGTCGTCGATGCCGGATCGCCGGACCGTGGGAGCCCAGTTCTCGGTGCGTGAGCCACGGGTCGCCGCTTCGAGGACCGGATAACCGGCCGCGTCGACGAGATGGAGCGTCGAGCGCATCAGCGTCGCCTTGACCACCGACCGATCGTCGAGCGCGCCGACCAGGTCCCGGATCTCGAAGTCGGCGAGCCGCGACCACAGCGCGATGTACGGCGAGTTCGCATGCTGCGCCTGAAGCCCGGCCAGGCGGCCGATCGCGTCGGGGACCGGGCCACGCAGTCGATCGAGGAGGCCTTGTCGTGCGAGGGTCGTGCGATTGAGCCGGCGGAGGGTGACGTCGGGTGGAGCCATCAGATGGGCGGCTCCCAGTTCGGCGCAGCAAGCTCAAAATGATCGAATTCGAACGCCGGGGCGACGATGCAGCCGACCAGCGTCCAGGCACCGAACGGCCGCGCGGCCTGCCAGGCGCCAGCCGGGACGACGACCTGCGGCTGCTCGCCGGCCACGACGTCGATACCGAGGCGATGCGGCTCGACGGCGCCTGTGCCATCCCAGACCGACAACTCCAGCGGC
>DASUPH010000382.1:0-10112 GCA_036276275.1 Candidatus Limnocylindrales bacterium | reverse complement strand
CTGGTCCTCATCGACGGCGGGCTCGACCATCTCCCCTCGACGACCGGGATGGACGTCGAGGAATTTCTTCGTGGCCTCGACGAGCCACCCGAGGTGATGCGCTCGATGACCGCCTACCTCGCCGATCGCCGGGCGTGGGATTCCGCGACCTGGGATGCGGACCAGGAGCGTGCGGCCCGGGCGGCGGTCGTCGAGACGCCGGCCGGCCGGCTGGTCGGGGCGACGCGGCCCCACGCCCTCGAGGCGTCGGTCCGGTCGATGTTCGCGTACAACCCGGCGGAGATCCTCGGGGCGGTCCGTGCCCCGATCGTCGCGGTCCGCCAGGCCGGGGCTTCGGCCGCGCCGTCGACGGTGGCCGCCGATCTCGAGATCACCGTGATCGACCTCCCGGCACCCGGCCACAACCTCCTCCGCTACCGCCCTGCCGAGGTGACGGCGGCGATCCTCGGCCGCTAGGCTTCGGAGCGCGCCGGTTCCGAACCGGCCAAGGAGGGTCGACCGCGTGCGCGTCGTCTACAGCCCCGCCCATCTCGCCCACGACGTCGTCACCGAGACGGTCATGGGCGCGGTGATCCCCGCCAATGAGGTGGCCGAGCGGGCCGAGCGGATCCGACGCTCGCTCGAGGCGGACGGCGGCTTCTCCGTCGAGGCGCCGACCGAGCACGGGACCGATCCGATCCTCGCGGTCCACGACGCGGGCCTCCTGCGCTTCGTCGAGGAAGCGTGGCGCGAGGCGCGAGCCCAGTCGATCGACCGGCCGAATCTGATCGCCGACACCTACCCGACGTTCCGCATGTTCGAGGGGATGAGCCCGGAGTTCGTGGCCGGCATCGAGGAGACGCGTTCCGCCCCCGGGCGCGCCGGGTGGTGGGGGCTCGACACGGCCAACCCGCTCGTCGCCGGGACGTACGGCGCCGCGCGGGCCGCGGTCGACGTTGGGCTGACGACCGCCGACCTCGTGCTCGGCGGCGAGCGCGCGGCCTACGGCCTGTGCCGGCCGCCCGGCCATCACGCCGCGCGCTCGATGGCCGGCGGTTACTGCTTCTTCAACAACGCCGCGATCGCCACCGAGGCGATCGCCCGGGCGACCGGCCAGCCCGTCGCGATCCTCGACGTCGACTACCACCACGGCAACGGCACGCAGCAGATCTTCTGGCGTCGCGGCGACGTCCTGTACGTCTCGCTCCACGCCGATCCCGAGCGGCAGTATCCGTTCTTCCTCGGCCGGGCGAACGAGCCCGGCGAGGGGGAGGGGAGCGGCGCGAACCTCAACATCCCGCTGCCGGCCGGCACGGACGACGGCGCGTACCTGGCGGCCCTCGACCGCGGGCTGGAGGTGATCGCGGCGACGCCCGGCGAGATCGTCGTCGTCTCGCTGGGCTTCGACACGTACGGCCACGACCCGATCGGCGACTTCGCCCTCACGACCGCCGTCTACCACGAGTGCGGGCGGCGGGTCGCCGCGCTGGGCCGGCGGCTCGTCGTCCTCCAGGAGGGGGGCTATCACCGGCCATCGCTCGGGGCTAACGCCCGGGCGTGGCTCCGCGGGGCGGAGGGCCGGCCGTACGACCCGCTGCCGGCCGACGGCTGGGGCGAGCAGGGCTCGGACCGCTGACGGTTCGCCGCTTCGGCGTACCATCCCCGCCATGTCCAGCTCGACCGACCTGCCGCCCCACATCCGCCGCCTCGTCGACGAGATCGAGACCGAGATCGGCGAGACGGGCATCGCCGTCGACGACATCAGCGGCGACGCCGGGCGGCCGGAGGTGGGACACGACGATGCCAACGGCCGGGTCGAGGCGGCGGTCCGCCAGATCCTCGCCGAGATCGGCGAGGACCCGGATCGACAGGGTCTCGTCGGGACGCCCGATCGCGTCCACCGGATGTACACGGAGCTGACGGCCGGCTACCACGTCGACCCCGACCGGCTCGTCAATGACGCGATCTTCGACGTCGCGTACAGCGAGATGGTCGTCGTCAAGGACATCCCGTTCTACTCGCTGTGCGAGCACCACCTTCTGCCGTTCTTCGGGACGGCGGCCGTCGCCTACATCCCGCGTGGCCGGGTGATCGGGCTGTCGAAGATCCCGCGGATCGTCGAGATGTACGCCCGCCGACTCCAGGTCCAGGAGCGGCTCACCCAGCAGATCGCCGACCTCCTCCAGGACCGGCTCGAGCCGCAGGGCGTCGGCGTCGTGCTCGAGGCGACCCACCTCTGCGCGGTGATGCGGGGCGTGCGCAAGCCGGGCACGATCATGACGACCTCGGCCGTTCTCGGGCTGTTCCGGACGCGCGACCGGACCAGGGCCGAGTTCTTCGCCCACCTCGATCGGCCGTCGCCCGGGGCCTGAGCCCGGTCCCGTTCGTCGACCCGGACGGCGACACGACGAATGGGTGATGGTCGTCAGATCCCAGACTGCTAGAGTCCGCTCGTCGCCGAGGCCGTCACACCTGTGGACGAGGGAGAATGATCCGGTCCGAACCGCGCGTGCATGGCCGCCTCCGGGTCGTGCTCGTCATGGCCCTGGCCGTGCCGCTTCTGAGCGTCGGCCCACCCGCAGCCGCCTCGAGCGCCCCCGTGGACGGCGTCGTGACCGCCGCCCCCGCGATCGAAGGGCGCGATGCCGGCCTCGATGTGGCGATCGATGCGGCGATCGAACCCGAAACCGATCCGGGATCCGTCGGTGCGTCGCCTCGCCGGACCGATCCGACCGTGGCGGGCGAGGCCGACCCCGACGCCGACGTCCTCCTGACGCCGCCCTACAAGGTCACCGCCTATACGATCCGGACGCTGGCGCAATCGGCGTTGCCGTACGTGAGCACGTCGCTTCCGACCAAGGTTGCGCCCTCGCCGCACGACGCCGACGGGATCCCGATGAAGCTCGTCGGGACCAAGCTCTACTACGGCCCGGCCGGGCTGGCCCAGTACGGCTTGCGACACGAGGACGCGTTCCGGCGAACGGGCGACCCCGGCTTTCGCGCGATCGCGACGAAGGTGATGAACAAGCTGATGGCGATCGGGGTCATGTCCGACGGCGCCGTCTTCATCCCGTACCGGTTCAGCTTCGCGATGCACGGGATCTCCACCGAGGTCATGCGCGCCCCGTGGTACTCGGCGATGGCCCAGGGCCTGGCCCTGTCGCTGGCGGTCCGGCTCTACCGCGACACGGCGGATCCGGTGTTCAAGGCCGATGCCGAGCTCCTCTTCCGCTCGTTCAAGCGGATCGGGCGAGGAACGAGGCCGTGGGTGACCTACATCGACGCGGGCCGCTACCTCTGGCTCGAGGAGTACCCGGAGCCGGTCACGCCGTCGGATCACACGGCCAATGGCTTCAACTTCGCCCTGTTCGGCCTCTACGACTACTACCAGGAAACGAAGGACCCCTACGCGCTGCAGGTTCTGCGAGCGAGCCTGACGACGATGCGTCACTACATCAGCTCGTATCGGCGACCCGGCACCTACAGCAAGTACTGCCTCCGACACGGCAAGCCCCAGGCCAAGTACCACAAGATCGTCACGTGGCAGCTCGAGTTCCTCTACAAGATGAGCGGCGACACGTACTTCCACTCGATGTCGCGCCTCTTCGCCAGCGACTACCACTGACCGGTCGCCCGCCCGGCGCACGCTCAGCGGCGGCTGACGATCTCGATCGACTTCGAGCCGCCGACGACCTCGACGTCGTAGCGGTCCGTGGCGTCCGCCCAGCCCCGTGACTCCATCGTCGTCCTGCCGCCCTTCTTGCCGAGACGCGTTCCGTCCAGATCGACGTGGCCGGATCCGCCGACCACGGTCAGCCGGACGGGGACCTTCGCCGGACGCTCGATCCTGATCGTGCTCGCTCCGCCGACGATCCGGATCTCCGCGTCGCCGTGGGGCGACCCGAGCTCGAGCTGGATCCGCTCGGTGCCGCCGTTCAGCTCGAACCGGCGGGTCTCGACGGAGCGAAGGTCCGCCTCGACCCGCTGGACGCCACCGACGATCTCGACCGACCACGGGATCGTCTCGTTCAGGGCGAACGTCGCGGCCCGCTTCCGCCAGTCGAAGGGCAGGCCGCGGTACTGGACGAGGACGCGGCCGTCGCGGAGTCGGACCTGCGGCGTGGCGCCCCGGAACGAAGCGCGGTAGAGCTCGGCCGGATGGCTCCCGCCCCGGAGACGGAGCGTCGACAGGCCGGATCGGACGGTCAGGCGGGCCTCGTGCAGGCTCCCGAGCGGCGCCGTGTTCTCCGATTCGCTCGGTGCGCCGACGCCGGTCTCGGGGTTCTCGCGGATGCTCGCCGCTTCGTCCCGCGTGATCTGCTCCATTTTCGAGAGGAAGTCCGAGATCAGGGCCAGCTGGGCGTCGGTGTAGCGGCCGATCTCCTCGGCGCCCGCGCTCCCCACTCGGTCGAGGGTCGACCGGATCGCCGCGACCTTCTCGGGGACGACCTCGACGATCACCCGACGTCGATCCGCCGGGTCCGTGGTCCGGCGGACATAGCCCGACTGCTCGAGACGGTCGATGACGCGGGTCACCGCCCCGCTCGTCAGGCCGGTCAGGTCGGCGAGCCGACCGGCGGTCGAGGCACCCATCTCGATCAGCGCCTCGAGCGTCTCGATGTCCGACTCGGACAGGCCGAAGCGGATCGCGACGGTCTGGCCGAAGAACGAGCCTTGGAGGTTGACCCGTCGCAGCGAGCGGAGGACGTTGTCGATGTTCTCGCGGTTCATGGTTGACATTGGCTCCTGACTGGGGGAATATCTGCGCGGTGCAGATAATGACCCATGTTGCTGAACAGTGCAAGGAGCGCCGTCGACAGCATCGGGCATGCAGGCAAGGAGCGTCAACATGACGACACCCATCCGGCTTCCCGGCCCGATGATCGAGACGACGGATCTCCGCCGGACGTTCAAGACCCGTGGCGGCGTCATCGAGGCCGTCCAGGGTGTCGACCTCCGGGTCGGCGCCGGCGAGATCTTCGGCTTCCTCGGCCCGAACGGGGCGGGCAAGACGACCACGCTGCGGATGCTGGCGACCCTGATCCGGCCCACGGCCGGCAAGGCGACCGTCGCCGGCGTCGACCTGCTCCGGGAGCCCCAGGAGGTCCGCCGCCGGATCGGGTACGTGCCCCAGGGCGGATCGACCGACGCGGCCGAGACCGGACGCGGCGAGCTCGTCCTCCAGGGCCGCCTCTATGGGATGTCCAGGACGGACGCGATCGCACGGGCCGCCGATGTCCTCGCCGCCCTAGATCTCGAGGCGGCCGCCGACCGGCCAACCGGCACGTACTCCGGTGGCATGCGGCGGCGGCTCGACATCGGCCTCGGGATCGTCCACCGCCCGGCGGTCCTGTTCCTCGACGAGCCGACGACCGGCCTCGATCCGCAGGCGCGGGCCCGGATGTGGGACGAGATCAAGGGCCTCCGCGAGCAGGGGACGACGGTCTTCCTGACGACCCACTATCTCGAGGAGGCCGACGTCCTGGCCGATCGCCTCGCGATCATCGACCACGGCCGGATCGTCGCCGAGGGCACGTCCGATGAGCTCAAGGACGCCGTCGCCGGCGACGTCATCACGATCGGCGTGAACGGCGGGGGCGCCCGTGTCCTCGGCCTCGTGGAGAGCCTGCCCTACGTCCGCGAGGCGTCGCACGATGAAAGCGGTCTCGTCCGGCTCTACGTCGATCGGGGCGAGCTCGCCATCCCCCAGCTGCTTCGCCTCCTGGACGCCGCCGGCTTCGCGCCGACCTCGATCGCGCTCAACAAGCCGAGCCTCGACGACGTCTTCCTTCGCCAGACCGGGCGCTCGCTTCGTGAAGAGCCGGCGGCATGACCGCCATCCCGACGACGCCGGCGACCCCTGCCGACCTGCCCGACGCCACGAACCCGAAAGGAACCGCTCCGATGTACGCCCTCCGCGACACCTGGCTGATCTTCCACCGCTCGCTGATCCTGACGCTTCGCCAGCCCGTCTGGATCATCTTCGGCCTGATGCAGCCGATCCTCTATCTCGTCCTGTTCGGCCCGCTCCTCGACGCCTCGGTCAAGGCGGCCAACGTCGGCCAGAACGCCTTCAACTGGTTCATCCCCGGCCTGCTCATCCAGATGGCCGTCTTCGGCGGCGCCTTCGTCGGGTTCGGCCTGATCGCCGAGCTCCGCGCCGGGGTCGTCGAGCGGATGCGGGTGACGCCAATGAGCCGGATCGCGATGCTGTTCGGCCGTTCGCTGCGGGACGTCGTGATCATGGTCGTCCAGGCCATGCTGATCATGGTCGTCGCGATCCCGTTCGGTCTCCGGATCGATTTCGCGGGCGCGGTCGTGACGATTGCCCTGCTGATCCTGATCGGGCTTGCGCTGGCGCCTCTGTCGTACACCGCGGCGCTCGTCCTCAAGAGCGAGGACGCGCTGGCGCCGGTCGTCAACGGTGTCGCCCTGCCGCTTCTGCTCCTGTCGGGGATCCTCCTGCCCCTCGCGCTCGCGCCGGACTGGCTGAAGTTCCTCTCGACGCTCAACCCCCTGACCCACGCCGCCGACGCGGCCCGGGCGCTCTTCAACGGCGACTGGGCCAACCCGGAGATCGCGATCGGCGCCGTCGTCATGGGCGCACTCGCCATCCTCGCCGTCTGGCTCGCGTCGCGAGCCTTCAACCGGGCGGTCGCCTGACCCGACGAGGGGCCCGCGCCGGGGTGCGCCTACCTGTTTGCGCGCCTCCGGGTGGAGCCGTCGTAACGCAGTCGGCGCTTACGGCGCGTGCTCGGCCTCCATGCCCACGACCCTGCCGTCCCTGAGCGAGCACCAGTAGTAGGCCGCCGGCGTCCAGGCGCCCGACGATGGACCGGTCCGCCACAGGACCGCGAACTCGGACAGGGTGACTGGCGTTGGCAGGCTGTTGCCATCAGCGTCGTGGCCCAGAACGACAATGGTTGCGGCAGGATCGAGCCCGATCGTTCGTCTCTCGTGCAGGTCACGAACGTAGAACGGGTTGGGAAGATCCTCATTGGGTCCGATGACACCGTCTGCGCGCGCCGCCGCATTCGCCTCGTCCAATCCGCCTGCGCCGAACAACTGCCCGAGATCGAGAGTGATCGACGGGGCGTTGCCATCGACTGCGACGAGTTCGCCGAACAGCCGCTCGTCAACCACCGGCGACGGAAGGCTCGTCACGATCGATCCGGGTTCGGTCGATGGCGAGGCCGGTGACGAACACGCCCCGAGGAGCAGCGTGAGGACGATGGCGACCTTGTTCACGGCCCTCCTTGGGGAGGCTCGGCTGTTTGGCGCGAGTTCGGAGGCTCGGAGGCGGGCGCGAGCGTCAGCGGAAGGTCTGCCGCGGCTCGCCCGGTCGATAACGGCGCAGAGAGAAGGCCGACCAGGTCTCGTCGAGCGAGACGAGCGAGAGCCACATCAGGTCTGCCCCGGCGACGGCATCCCAGCCGGCGTCGCGGGTCAGATCGGTCTGGATCTTCGACGAGCGCTTTGGGTAGGCGATCCACAGGATCCCCGGATCGTCGAGGGCCGCGCCGACCGCCGGCAGCGCCGCTTCAAGGGCCGCGCGATCGCGGGCAAAGAGCTGGATCCAGTCGTGCAGCCCATCGATGGCGGCCGCGATCGGTCGACCGGCTGCGAGCGCGAGCTCTTCGCGATACCCGTCCGGGCCGCCGACCACGACCGGTGTCGTGGCCGGGAACAGCCGGAGCTTGCGGACGAGCGCGGCGGGTTGGGTCGACGCGTTCATGGGCCGCAGCATCGGTCGTTCGACCGGATGACGCAACCCTGCCGCGGCCTACAATCCGGCCATGTCCGATCGGCCGATCAAGGTCCTCATCGCCAAGCCCGGGCTCGACGGCCACGATCGTGGCGCGAAGGTCCTCGCTCGCGGCCTTCGCGACGAGGGCTTCGAGGTCGTCTACACCGGTCTCCGCCAGACGCCCGAGATGATCGCGACGGCGGCGCTCCAGGAGGATGTCGACGTCGTCGGGCTGTCGATCCTCTCGGGCGCCCACATGACGCTGCTGCCGCGGATCATGAAGCTGCTTCGCGAGAGCGGGCTCGACGACGTCCTCGTGACCGCCGGCGGGATCATTCCCGACGTCGACATCGCGGCCCTGACCGAAGCCGGCGTCGCCCGGGTCTTCGGTCCCGGAACGACGATCGCCGAAGTCGCCGAGTACCTCCGGACGAACGCCCGACCGCGGAGCTAGGGTGGGGGAGCGCACCGCGGAGCCCAGCGCCGACACGCTTGCCCAGGCGGCGACCGGCGGCGACCGGCGCGCCCTCGCCCGGCTGCTGACCGCGGTCGAGAACCGGACGCCGCTGGCCGAGGCCGCGCTCCGTCTCCTCTACCCCCGGGCCGGGGGCGCCCACATTGTCGGGATCACCGGACCCCCCGGCGCCGGCAAGTCCACCCTCGTCGCCGCCCTCATCGGCGAGGTCCGGAAGGTCGGCCGCGCCGTCGCCGTGGTGGCCGTCGATCCGTCGTCGCCCATCACCGGCGGCGCCCTCCTGGGCGACCGCGTGCGGATGCAGGCATACGCCGGGGATCGCGACGTCTTCATCCGATCGATGGCGGCCCGCGGCCACGCCGGTGGTCTCGCCTCGACGACCAGCGCCGCGACCGCCGTGCTCGATGCCGCGGGTTTCGACCTCATCCTCGTGGAGACGGTCGGGACCGGCCAGAGCGAGGTCGAGATCGCCGCGGCGGCCGACACCACGGTCGTCCTCGAGGCGCCCGAGATGGGCGACGAGGTCCAGGCCATCAAGGCCGGCCTGCTCGAGGTCGCCGACCTGGTCGTGGTCAACAAGGGCGACAAGCCCGGCGCGCAACGAACCGCGTCGCAGCTCCGGGCGATGCTCGTTGCCGCGCCGCGGGTCGGTTCGACCGCCGACGATCGCCCGCGTCCGAAGCAGCCCGAGGTCCTGATCACCGCGGCGTCGACCGGCGACGGCATCGTGGAGCTGCTCGCGGCCCTCGATCGCCACCGCCAGACCGCGGCAGCGGACGGCGGTGAGGGCGCGCGCCGGGCGCGCCTGTCCCGGGCTGAGGCGCAGGTCTGGGCGATCCTCTCCGACCGGCTGCGTGATCGATTGCGCGATCGCCGCCTGGCCGTGACGACTGCCGCCACCCTGGCCGCGGTTGCCGAGCACCGGCTCGATCCGTATGCGGCCGCCGACGAGCTCCTCGTCACCCTCCTCGCCGAAAGGGCCCCGGAGTCGGAGCCGTGAGCGGCGCGGATCCGGTCGCCGCGGCGAGTCGTCCGAGCCTGATCACCCCGGCCTTCCTCAGCCTTGCGCTCGCGACGCTCGTCTTCTTCATCGCCGCCGGCATCGTGCTGCCGATCGTGCCCCGGTTCGCGGAGCGCGAGCTCCGGTTGAGCCCGGCCGAGGTCGGCATCGCGATTGCGGTGTTCGCCGTCGCGTCGCTGGTCGTCCGCCCGCTCGTCGGCTGGTCGACCGATCGCTACGGGCGGCGGCCGGCGCTGATCGCCGGCGCCGCCATCAGTGTCGTCGCCCTCGTCCTCCACCTTGCCGCGAGCTCCCTCGGGCTCCTCGTCGTGGCCCGCGCCCTGTTCGGCGCGGGGGAGGCGGCGTTCCTCGTCGCCGGCCTTGCCGCCGCGAGCGACCTGGCCCCCGCAGAACGGCGCGGGGAGGCGCTCAGCTTCTTCTCCCTGTCGCTGTACCTCGGTCTGGCCATCGGCCCGCTCATCGGCGAGGCCGCCCTCGGATTCGGCTCGTACCCGGCCGTCTGGCTCGTGGCCGCCGCGATCGCCGCCGCGGGCCTGGTGTTCGCCTGGCTGATGCCGGAGACGGAGCCCGTCGGGCGGCCGCCGGAGGGCGTCCGACTGCTCCATCCCGCCGGCATCGTGCCCGGCATCCTGATCTTCCTCGGCGTCTTCGGGATGGCCGGCTTCCTCGCGTTCGTGCCGGTCTACGTCGACGAGGTCGGCCTGGCGGCGAGCGTCCCGCTCGGGATCTATGCGGGGATCGTGGTCGTCCTCCGGCTCGTCGGCGCCCGGCTGCCCGATCGGTTCGGAGCAGTCCGGCTCTCCGGCAGTGCCCTGGTGGCGACCGCGGCCGGCCTGGCGATCATCGGCAGCGTCCCGACGGCGATCGGTCTGATCGTCGGCACGGCGACG
>DASUPH010000381.1:0-7171 GCA_036276275.1 Candidatus Limnocylindrales bacterium | reverse complement strand
CGAGCATCTGGATCGCGTCCGGCCGGGCGCGCTACACATTCGGGCCGACCGGTGTCGAGGAGTCCATGGAGGCCGAGGCCGGCGACTTCGTGTACATCGCGGCCGGCGAGATCCACGTCGAGGAGAACGCGTCGGCGACGGAACCCCTCGTCGTGGTGATCAGCCGGAACTGCCCGGGCTCGGTCGTCCACTACCTCGACGAGGAGTGAGCGCCGCCGCCTTCCCACCGTTGGCCGAGGTTCTTGGCCGGAACGGCCTGGCCGGCGTGCCCGAGCAGCCCTTCCCGAACGACGGCTGGTCAGGCGCGTCGATGACGACGCTCCGGCGCGGTCGCGATCGCTTCGTCCTGAAGCGCGATTCGCTCGCTCGGGACTGGATCGCGCGAGCGACCCTCGACGGGCCGATCCTTCGCGAGGCCTGGTTCGCGGCCCATGGCCCGACGCTGCCGGCGCCGATCCGGACGCCGTATCTCGGGGTGGGCATGGATGGCGACGAGTTCGGGCTGCTGATGCCGGACCTGACCGGCGTCCTGTTCGATTGGAACGCGGCGGTGACCCCGCTTCAGCTCGACCGCGTCCTGGAGGCGCTCGCGACAGTCCACGCGCACCCGTGGGGTCGTGCGCTCGAGGACGGCGCTGATCGCTGGACGCCGTGGCGGGAACGGCTGACCCTGATCTGCCGCCCGTCGCTCGAGCGGGCCGGACCGGCCCACGATGCGGTCGCCGATCGCCTCCTGCCGGGCTGGGACGCATGGGACCGTCTTGCGACACCCGCCGCCCGCGCCCTGGTCGACCGCCTCGCGACGGACCCGCAGCCGCTCCTCGATTCGCTCGCCGACGAGCCGGCGACGCTGCTCCATGGCGACCTGAAGTTGGCGAATGCCGGCATCGCCGCGGACGGCGCGGTCGACGTCGTCGACTGGCAGATGGTGATGGTGGCCCCCATTGCGGTCGATCTCGGCTGGTTCCTCGTCGCGAACGTCAACGCCCTGCCGCTACCGCCGGACGCGGTCCTGGATCGCTATCGCGCCGCGGTCGGCGCGGCCGGGATCCGGACCGATCGAACGGACGATCTCGCGATCCTCGTCGGGCTGCTCCTGCGGGGCTGGCGGAAGGGCGCCGACGCCGCCGCGGGACTGACGCTGGCCTCGGGTGTCGGCGCCGCCGAGGACCTCGCATGGTGGTGCGATCGGGCGGTCGAAGCCGCCGCCCGGATCCTCTGACCCGGATCAGCTCGGAGCGGCCAGGTCGCGTCGGGGGAAGACGGCGAGCGCCACCGCGATTGCGATCCCGCCGACGACCGCGAGGAGCGCCAAGCCCGGCAGGTCGACCGTGCCGCCCAGGACGTCGCGGGCCGTGAGGTAGTGGAAGAGCGAGTAGCGCTGGAGACCGGCGGCATCCGGCCAGAGCGAGCCGAGGATGTCGAGGAAGTACGAGACGACGACGATCGCCATCGTGACCCCGAGAGCCGGCGTCAGCCGATCGAAGGAGACCGAGGCCGCCAGCCCGATCGCGGCGAGGGTGCCCCAGAGCAACATGCCGTTGAGCCAGAGCATCGGCAGCCGCTCGATCGCCAGCTCGTCGAGCACGCCGACCACGGCCGACCCGATCAACGTTCCAATCGACGCGGCCGCGAGGACCAGCCCGATGAACACGAGCACGGCCGCCAGCAGGGTCAGGTAGACCTGCCAGCGCGAGAGCGGCCGGGCGAGGAGCACCTCCAGCGTTCCGCGCTGACGCTCGCCGGCGATCGCGGAGGTCGTGAACCCGACCGCGAACACCGACAGCAGGATGATCGAGATCGGGTGGACGTAGCCGAGGGCGATCGCGCCGCCGAGGCTGAACACGTCGCCGCCGCCGAAGTTCGTCAGCTGCTTCGGGATGACGCCCGAATCGATGAGCGTCTTCATCTGGGTGCCGAACGACTGGTAGATCACGGGCAGGAACGTGCTCCAGGCGGCGATCGCGACGCACACGACGAGCAGCTTCGTCCGCTGCGAGCGCCAGGCGTGGCCGAAGAGCGTCCGGCTCACGGCAGGACCGCCGGGGTCGGGGGCGCCGGGGCGGATACCACGGGTTCGGGTGCGGACGTGCCGTCGTCCCCGTCCGGTTCGGCGTCCTCGTACAGCTCGAGGAACGCCTCCTCGAGGTGGGCCGGCTCGATCGTGAGGTCCGTGACTCGATGACCGGCGATCGCGGCGAGGAACGGCCCGACGTCACCGTCGAGCTGGCAATCGATCCGGCCGTCGGGGAGGATCCGAACGCCGCTGACGCCCGGCACAGCCTCGAGGCGCGGCGGGTCGCCATCCACTCGCAGCTCGACGTTCCGCTTCCGCCGCTCCAGGAGCCTGGCGACGTCCTCGAGGGCGACGAGCCGCCCGCGCCGGACGATCGCCACGCGATCGCAGACCCGCTCGACCTCGGACAGGATGTGCGAGGAGAAGAAGATCGTCCGGCCGGCCGCCCGGAGGTCGTCGAGGATCCCGTAGAAGGCGCGCTGCATCAGCGGGTCGAGGCCCTCGGTCGGCTCGTCGAGGACCGCCAGCTCGGGGTCGTGCTGGAGCGCCTGGACGATGCCGATCTTCTGGCGCATCCCGCGCGAGTAGTCGCGGACCGGACGGCGGAGCGTCCGGCTCGACAGCTCGAGCCGATCGAGGAGCTCCGCCCGGCGGATCGACGGCCGGCCGGTCAGCTCGCCGAGGTAGTCGAGCAACCGTTCCCCGCTGAGCGAGTCATAGAGCGCGATCCCGCCCGGCAGGTAGCCCACCCGTCGCCGGATCTCGACGCTGTCACGGACGATGTCGAGACCGAGCACCGAGGCCGAGCCGGCCGTCGGGTGGAGGTAGCCGAGGAGGAGCCGGATCGTCGTCGACTTGCCGGCCCCGTTCGGACCCAGGAAGCCGAAGATCTCGCCTTCGTGGACGACGATCGAGAGATCCTCGAGGGCGCGGACGGTGCCGGCCGGCCGGTGGCCGGGCCGGTGGACGGGCATCTCGCGGTGGCCGTAGTGCTTCGTCAGGCTGGTCGTGACGAGGGCATCCATCGGGCCACAGGCTACACGCCGCGGGGCGGGCCGTCCGGGCAGCAGGCGCGCCATCTAGAATCGTCTCGAGGAGGCCAACCCATGCCGAAGACCGTCCCGTCCCTGCCCGGGATCGCACCCGGTCCTCTGCCGTTCTCGCCCATCGTCGAGGCGAACGGCTTCGTCTTCGTTGCCGGCCAGATCGGCGACGCCCCCGGATCGCACGGCCCGGTCCCGGGTGGCATCGAGGCCGAGACGCGGGCGATGCTCGAGAACGTGGGCCGATTGCTACGAGCAGCGGGGCTCGACTATCGCGACGTCGTCAAGGCGACCGTCTACCTCACCGACATCGCTGACTTCGCCGCGATGAACGCGATCTACGGGGAGTACTTCCCGGTCGAACCACCGACGCGGGCCACCGTCGCCGTCGTAGCCCTGGCGGTCGGTGCCCGGATCGAGATCGAGGTCCTGGCCACGCGCTGATTCCGGGGAGATGACGACGCCCGCCCCGGCTCGGCCGGGGCGGGCGTCGTGGCGCCAACTCGCGTCGGGGACCGCGATCAGGTGCCGATGATCAGCTGATCGATCGCAACCGGCCGGCCGCGACTCGTGACGACGATCTTCACGACGTGCTCGCCCGGCTTCAGCGCCCTCGCGAAAAGCAATGTCCGGGCCTCGAATTTCGATCGTCGGAGGTTGACGTTGGCGACGGCCTTGCCGTCGATGAAGATCCGCGCCGTGCCGCGGGTTGGCCCGGTGGGCCCGATCCAGGCGATGCCGGTGCCTGTGAACGTGATCGTCGCCGTCGCGCCCTTGTGAGTCGCATAGCGGACGCGATCGCCTTCGTAGCCGGCGTGACCCGCGGTCGACCACGAGAGCTTGTAGGCGATCTCGTTGGACTTCTCGCTGAGCTTCGTGTCCTTTGTGTCGATCCACGAGGTTGACGAGCCACGCGCTGTGCCGGTCGACGTGGGGCCGACGGCGCCCATGATCGCCATGACGCGATTGACGTACGTCCGCGAGAAGGACGACCAGCGGGCCGGATTGCGCTCGGACGAGCCCGTCAACCACCAATGGGCTACGGCCGGCCACGATTCGAGCCAGTTGTACAGGGACGTCGCCTTGCGATGGGCGACGATCTCCTGGTTGGCCGGAGTCTGGGGCGCCGTCGAGCTGCCGAGATACAGCCTCGCCCAGCCGGCCCAGCTCGACGGGATGATCTGGTACTTGCCGTAGGCGCCGCTGGTCGAGTTCCGAGCCGTGTAGCTGGCGCCGGACTCGACCCGACCGAGCGCGTACAGGAAGCGCTCGAGGCCTGGCGGCGCCGCCGCCGTCGCAACGGACGGCAGGATCGACGCGAGGAGGGCCGCGGTGAGGATGGCCGCGGTGACCGCACGATGGCGGCCCGCCAAGTCTGGCAATGGGGCTCCTTCCTACCTGCACGACGCGGTGAGCGCGTCGAGCGGTCGGATGACGAGAACCGGGTTGGAGAGGGCCGCGTGCACAAGGAGTGAGCGTGCGCCGCGAAACCCTCCGTCGGCATCGTCGATTCGGTTCAGCCGTGCGTCCTCCCGACCGCTCCGGCCCCCTGGGGGTAGGGCCAAGGATACGGGGCGTGTCCAGACCCGGGGCCGATCCGCCCCGGATCAGGTCGACGACGAGGTTGTCGAGCCGAACCGGAGCAGGAACGCCGCCGCGCGATCGAGGGCGTCCTGGAGCACCGGTTTGAGGGTGTGGCCGAGCCGGGGGTAGGTCACGAGCTCGCCGTCGTGGAGAAGTGGCACGGCCGCCTGCAGGAGCTCGAGGCGAGCCATCGGATCCGCTTCGCCCGAGAGGAGCAGGACCGGGCAGCGGATCGCCGGCCAGTGCGCCGTCCGTTCGGTCGCCATGGCCGGCTTGCCCGGAAGGTGGAGGGGAAAGCTGAACAGCACCAATGCGGTGTATTCCGTCTCGGGCTCAGCGGCGGCCAGGCTGGCCACGCGTCCGCCGTAGGACTGGCCGCCGACGGCGATCGAAACGCCGTCCCGCTCCGGCCGGTCGGGCACGATCGTCCGGAACACCGGCACGGCAGCTTCGGCCTTGCGCAGGGGAAGATCGATGGCTCGGGCGTCGACGCCGCGCGCGACGAGACCGGCCGCGTGGGCCGCCATGCTCGCCGCGGAGCCGCTCGCCCCGTGCCCGACGTAGAATCGGATCGCCATCGACGTCAGGGTACCCGCGGTCACGGTAGGGCTGCCCCTGAGAGGATCGTCATGCCCGTCGCCACCCCGACCTGCCGGTCGTCGCGCCGCTCCCGTCGAGGCGGCGACGCGCTCGCCGTCCTGACCGGCGCGATCGTCGCCCTGGCCGGTCTCGGCGCCGGCCCGGTGCCGACCACCGCCGCCGGTCAGGCAATGCCGATGGGTCCGGTCACGACGGCAACGCTCCCGCCGGTCAGGTTCTACGGGCGTGGCTACGGTCACGGGGTCGGGATGTCGCAGTACGGGGCGCACGGTCGGGCCCTTGTCGGCCAGCTCGCCCCGGCGATCCTGGCCCACTACTACGCCGGCACGACCACGGGGACCCGCGACGCGGCCACGATCGTCCGGGTCCTCGTTCTGACGGGCTTCGCGGCCACGCCCGCCGCGCCGATGACGATCGTCGGCCTCGGCGGCCGGTGGTCGATCGACGGAATCCCGAGGACGTTCCTCGCCAAGGCCAGGCTGACCCTGGCTCCGACCGCCACGGGCGCGACGACCTGGGCGCTCAAGGTCCTCGCGCCGACCGGCACGGTCCTTCACCACGCGACCGTCTCGGGCGCGGTGATCGTCCGGCCCGCGTCGGCACTGGGCGTTCTCCAGCTGGCCTCGAAGGCATCGACCTCGAATGTCTACCGCGGATCGCTGGCCGTTCGCCTCACGACGACAGCGATCGTCGTCAACCACGTCGGCGTCGATGCGTACCTTCGCGGCGTCGTGCCCGTGGAGATGCCTGCCAGTTGGCCGGTCGAGGCGCTGAAGGTGCAGGCGATCGCCGCTCGCTCCTATGCCCTCCACGCGATCCACCCGACGACCGGCACCTTCGACCTGTACGACGACACCCGGTCGCAGGTCTACCGCGGCCAGAAGGGCGAGAACCCGGCGACGGACGCGGCGATCGCGGCCACGGGCGGACAGGTCCTGCTCAGTGGGACGACGGTCGCAAATACGTTGTTCCACTCCGCCGACGGAGGCTGGACCGAGAATAACGAGAACGTCTTCGTGAGCTCGACCGGGGCGATCGTGGCGGGCCCTGTCTCGTATCTTCGGGGGTCGAGCGACCGCGCGCCGGATGGGTCGTCCTATGACAAGTCCTCGCCGTACGCGACCTGGAGTACCGCGACCTACACGAACGCCCAGCTGAGCGCGTTCTTCGCGACGGATCCCCGGACGAACGTGGGGACGATCAGCAAGCTCGACCTGTCGCGGCGAGGCGTGTCGCGTCGCCTGATCAGCGTCACGCTCGTCGGCAGCCTCGGCACGAAGACGATGTCGGGCGACGTGTTCCGGTCGGTGTTCAACACGGCCAGCCCGGTCGCTGATCCGCCGCTCCGGGGCAACCTGTTCGACATCGCCCCGATCCCCTGACGCCGGCGGCGTTGGCCGTTATCGTCCGGACGATGGACGCGTTCGACCCCACGATCCCCCGCTGCTGGTGGTCCGGCGCGAACGCGACCCGCCCCGATCCGTTGATGGTCGTCTACCACGACGAGGAGTGGGGAACACCGTGCCACGACGACATCGAGCTGTTCGAGCGGCTCGCTCTCGAGTCGTTCCAGGCCGGGTTGTCGTGGGCGACGATCCTCCGCAAGCGGGCGGGGTTTCGCTCGGCGTTCCGGAGCTTCGATCCGGCGGTGGTCGCGGTCTTCGGCGACACGGATCGGCAACGCCTCCTGGCCGATGCCGGGATCGTCCGGAACCGGGCAAAGATCGACGCCACGATCGGCAATGCCGCGGCCTGGCTGGCGATCGCGGCGGAGTTCGGCTCGGTCGACGCGTATCTCGCGTCGGTCGTGCCGCCGCCGCCCGGCCGGATGCCGGCCGGCGCGACATCGGCCGACGTCCCGGTCACGACGGCGGTGTCGGACCGGCTCTCGGTCGATCTCCGGCGGCGGGGCCTCCGCTTCGTCGGG
>DASUPH010000380.1:0-5712 GCA_036276275.1 Candidatus Limnocylindrales bacterium | reverse complement strand
GCCCTCCGCAGCGAGGACCATCGCCTCGCGCTCGAACGGCCGGACGCCGGTCAGGACTTCGTGGACCATCGCCTCGCGTTCGCGCCCGATGGCCGTGTCCTCGGTCGATGCAACATGCCGCGACTCCCCGAGCGCCTCGATGGTCCGCTCGTGCGTGTTCTTGCGGCGCGCGTTGCTGACGAACACGTTGTGGGCCACCCGCCGCATCCAGGCCGCCGGAACGTCCGGCATCCGTCCGGCCCGGGCGATGACCAGCAGGCGGATGAACACGTCCTGGCAGAGGTCGGCCGCGGCGTCCTCGTCTCGGGTCAGGCTCCGTGCGTATCGCTCCAACGACGTCAGGTTGTCGAGATAGGCCGCGGTGACGTCGGCGTCGACCGGATGCTGCCTTGCGTCCATCGGATCCCCTCATGAGTCCGGCCGGGTGGCCGTCTTCGAGAGGTATCCGTCCGAGGGTGTCCCGAGCACATGAGGCCGGTGTCCCGATCAACCGGGCAACCGGGCGGGCAACACGCGCTCGGCGCCGGTGCTGGCGCGGTGATCAGCGGGTCGGGTCGTCGCGGCCGAGGCCGGCTTCGCGGGCCCGGACGATCGCCTGGCTGCGGTCGGCGACGTGGAGCTTGTTGAACACGTTGGCGACGTGGTTCCGGACGGTCTTGTCGGTGATCTCCAGCCGTCGCGCGATCTCGCCGTTCGACCGACCACGGGCGATCAGCTCGAGCACCTCGTCCTCGCGGTCCGTCAGCTCGGGGAACGGGTCATTCGCGGGTCGACTTCGGTCGGCCTTGAAGAACGACTGGAGCCGGGTCGCGATCGACTCGCCGAAGATCACGTCACCGACGGCGACCGCGCGGATCGCGCGGACGAGGTCGTCGCTGTCGGCGTCCTTCGGGAGGTAGCCGCGGGCTCCCGCTCGCATCGCGGCGAACAGGGAGTCGTCGTCCTCCGACATCGTCAGGATGAGGATCCGCGTGTCCGGCCGGGCCTCGAGGATCTGGCGGGTCGCCTCGATGCCGCTGATCCCGGGCATGCGGATGTCCATGAGCACGACACCCGGCGTGCCCGCCACGGCGAGCTCGACGACCTCGATCCCGGTCGCGGCCTCGCCGACGAGCTCGAGATCGGGCGACCGGTCGATCAGGGCTCGCAGGCCGTCCCGATAGACCGGGTGATCGTCGGCGAGCACGATCCGGATCGGACCGGAAGTCGATGGCTCGGTCACGGCTCGGTCACGGCTCGGTGACCGGACTCGGGGCATCGGCAACGCTCGTCCGCGCGGCCGTGGCGCCGGCAACGAACCCGACGCCCGGTCCGATCGGCAGGGAGGCCCGCACGACCGTCCCGCCGCTCAACCCGGGCTCCACCAGGAGCTCGCCGCCGACCTCGGCCGCCCGTTCGTACATCGCCCTCGTCCCGATCCCGATCGCGTCACGGGTGATCCCGCGGCCATCGTCCTCGACCCGGATCTCGAGGACATGGTCGTCGATCCGGATCGTGACGGAGCACCGTGTCGCGCCGGAGTGCCGAACCGCATTCGAGACGGCCTCGATCACGATCCGATACGCGGCGACCTCGGTCGCCGGCGACAGTCCGTCGATCCGATCGGCGTCGACGTCGATCACCGGACCGTCCGGACCCTGGATCGCGGCGAGCTGCTGGCGGAGGGCACCATCGAGGCCGAGCGAGTCGAGGGCCGGCGGACGGAGCTCGCGGGAGATCCCGCGAATCTGCGCGATCGCGCTGCGGAGGTCCTGCCGGATCTCGTCGAGCAGAGCCTCGGCGTGCTTCGGGTCGGACCCGACCTCGGCCCGAGCACGGTCGATCTTCAGGCCGAGGGCCGCAAGCGTCGGCCCCAATCCGTCGTGGAGATCGCGCCGGAGCCGGAGACGCTCCACCTCCCGGGCGGCGACGATCCGGCGCCGACTCGTGGCGAGCAGATCCACCTGGAAGAGGCGATCGCGGATGACCGCCAGGGCGAGGGCGATGACCACCGGGATCGCGAGGATCGCGACCGCGCTGCGGGGGGCGAGGGCGTAGCCCAGCAAGGTGATCGGGAGGGCGGTCAGGACGAGGCTTGCGCCGGCGGCCACCCCGAGCGTCAGCGCCAGGAGCCGGACCTGCGATCGGCGCGGTGCGGGCGTCCGCCGGTAGCCCGCCACGACCGAGGCGAGGATGACGACGAGCATGGCGGAGACGATCGCCCCGAGCAGGGAGCCGAGTCGATCGAACCAGTCGAGGATCGTGCCACCCGCCAGGCGCAGGACGACGGCGCCGACGGCGAGGGCGGCGATCGGCGCGGCGTAGATCAGGCGCACGCGTGCGGGCCGGCGGGCGAGCCAGCCCGCGCGGACCGGGTAGATCGAGACGATGTGGACGATGCATCCCCAGAAGACGAGGTTCGCGAGGGCCGCAACGGCGAAGGCGTAGAGGAATGGCGTCCGTCCGACCAGGTCGGTCGGCTGGAGGCTTGTCTCCCAGGCAACGATGTCCGCCGTGTTGCAGCAGACGCCGATGAAGAGGAGGCGCAGCGCGGTCGCAGCCGGGCGGCGGATGACGAGGACCAGGGCGAGGATCAGGGCGCCGGCGGCGAACGCGACCAGCCCGAGCGGGGCGCCGCCCAGCCGTTCGGATGAGAAGCCGCTCAACGCGACCTGAAGATGAATCGGCTGGCCGGCGCGTCGAACATCGAATTCGACGAGCGACGGCAGGCGGTTCGGGGCGAGGAACCACGGGGGCACCATCGCAGCGTCCGCCCACTCCGCGAGCGGGCGGCCGTCGACGGCCACGATGACGTCGCCGGGGATGAACGTGGACCCGGTCGCGATCGGGACGACGCCGACGCCGTCTGACGTCCACGGCCAGCTCTCCGTCGGGATCAGGGCGCCTTCCGACGGCAGGCTGAACCGGCTGATCAGCATCGTCGCGGTCGTCGCGAGGGCCGCACCGCAGACGAGCAGCGTCAGGACCCAGGTCCGGTCGTCGAGGCGCCCGCGAATGCTCACGCCGCGAGGATAGGCCCGACCCATCCCGCTGATGTCGCGATTCGCCGGTCCCACCCGGGCGGCTCGAGGTGAGAACACCCGTTCCAATTGCCGGAAATCGCGTAGACTGGCTCTGACATGCCCCTCGATCAGCTCGTCGTCCGCGGCGCCCGCGAACACAACCTGAAGGACGTCACGGTCGCGTTTCCGCGCGACCGGCTGGTCGTCATCACCGGGCTTTCCGGTTCGGGCAAGTCCAGCCTGGCCTTCGACACGATCTATGCCGAGGGGCAGCGCCGCTACGTCGAGAGCCTCAGCGCCTACGCCCGGCAGTTCCTCGGCCAGATGGAGAAGCCCGACGTCGACCAGATCGACGGGCTGAGCCCGGCGATCTCGATCGACCAGAAGGGCGCCTCGCGCAACCCGCGCAGCACCGTGGGCACGGTGACCGAGATCTACGACCACCTGCGACTTCTCTTCGCCCGCATCGGGATCCCGCACTGCCCGAACGGCCACGCGATCGAGCGCCAGTCGGTCCAGCAGATCGTCGACCAGGTGCTGGCGCTGCCGGAAGGGACGCGGCTGCTCGTCCTCGGGCCGCTGATCAAGGACCGCAAGACCGAGGGCGATCGTGTCTTCGACGGAGCCCGACGGCAGGGCTTCGTCCGTGTCCGCGTCGACGGGGAGATGTACGACCTCGCCGATGCCCCGACCCTCGACAAGTACAAGCGCCACAGCATCGAGGTCGTCGTCGACCGCTACGTCGTCCGCCACGCCGACGTGCCCGAGGGCGCGAAGCTCGCCGTGGACGGCCGGCCGATCGACCCGGAGACCGGCCAACCGATGCCCGATCCCGACGCGTCCCGCCTGGCCGATTCCATCGAGACCGCGCTCCGCCTCGGCGAGGGCGTCGTCCTGATCGCGCCGGCCGGCCCGCCGGCCGGGCCGCCGGCTGGCGCCGACGGCGAGACGGAGCCGGCCTTCGAGGAACGCCGCTACAGCGAGCGCTTCACCTGCGCCAACGACGGCTTCACGATGGACGAGCTCGAACCGCGCAACTTCTCGTTCAACTCGCCGCACGGCGCGTGCCCCGCGTGCACGGGCCTCGGGACCCGTCTCGAGATCGACCCGGATCTCGTGATCCCGGACCGCTCGAAGAGCATCCAGAGAGGCGCCCTCGTGCCGTGGGCCAAGATGCCCAACGATGCCTCCTGGCGCCTGAAGATCCTCGAGGCGATCTGCCAGTCCCATGGCTGGGACTTCAAGGCGCCGATCCGCGACCTGCCGCCCGAGGCGATCGAGTACATCCTGCGCGCCCAGAAGGACGAGAAGGTCCTCGTCCGCTACCGCCACGAGCGCGGCGAGAACACCTACAAGGCGACCTTCGAGGGGATCATCACGAACCTCGAGCGCCGCTACCGAGAGACGGACTCGGAGTACATCAAGACCGAGCTCGAGAAGTACATGGTCACCCGGCCGTGCCCGACCTGCGGCGGCAAGCGGCTCAAGCCGGAGGTCCTCGCGACCACGGTCGACGACCAGAGCATCTCGGACGTCGCGACGCTCTCGATCACCGACGCGCTCGAGTGGGTCGCGAAGCTGCCGAAGAAGCTGACCGAGCGCGAGCGGACGATCGCCTACCAGGTCCTCAAGGAGATCACGGCGCGTCTCGGCTTCCTCGTCGACGTCGGGCTGGACTACCTGACCCTCGACCGCGCGTCCGTCACGCTGTCGGGCGGCGAGGCCCAGCGGATCCGCCTCGCGACCCAGATCGGGACGACGCTGATGGGCGTCCTCTACATCCTCGACGAGCCGTCGATCGGGCTCCACCAGAAGGACAACGCGAAGCTGATCGCGACGCTGACGCGGCTCCGCGACCTGGGCAACACGGTGCTCGTCGTCGAGCACGACGAGGAGACGATCCGGACGGCCGACTGGGTGATCGACATCGGACCCGGCGCCGGCGAGCACGGCGGCGAGATCATCGCCAACGGCCCGATCGAGACGCTCCTCGCCGAGCCGCGCTCGATCACCGGCGCATACCTCCGGGGCGAGCGAACCGTGCCGATTCCCGCGAAGCGGCGCAAGGGCAGCCTGAAGAAGCTCGTCGTGAAGGGCGCCCGCGAGCACAACCTGCGCGGCATCGACTTCACCGTGCCGCTCGGCACGTTCACCGCGATCACGGGCGTCTCGGGCAGCGGCAAGTCGACCCTCGTCACGGACGTCCTCTACCGGGCGCTGGCCCGCGAGCTCAACGGCTCCCGTGAAGCCGTCGGCGCCCACGATTCCCTCAGAGGCGCCGAGCACATCGACAAGATCATCGAGATCGACCAGAGCCCGATCGGCCGGACGCCGCGCTCCAACCCGGCGACCTACACCGGCCTGTTCGGGCCGATCCGTGAGCTCTTCGCCGGCGTCCCCGAGTCACGGGTCCGCGGCTACATGCCCGGCCGGTTCAGCTTCAACGTCAAGGGCGGCCGCTGCGAGAACTGCAAGGGCGACGGGATCCTGAAGATCGAGATGCAGTTCCTGCCAGATGTCTACGTCACGTGCGAAGTCTGCAAGGGCAAGCGCTACAACCGCGAGGCGCTGGAGATCCACTACAAGGGCAAGTCGATCGCCGACGTGCTCGAGATGACGATCGCCGAGGCGCTCGATTTCTTCGCCGCGGTCCCGAACGTGCGCGCCAAGCTCCAGACCCTCAACGACGTCGGGCTCGGCTACGTCCATC
>DASUPH010000379.1:0-3668 GCA_036276275.1 Candidatus Limnocylindrales bacterium | reverse complement strand
GAACGTGTCGAGGAAGAACTCCCGAGCCGCGATGACGCGCTCCCCGCCCAGGCCGCGGCAGACGATCTTCGCGTTGGCCGCGAGAAGGGCCGCCGGCCAGTCCGACGCCGGGTCGGCATGGGCGACCGATCCGCCGATCGTGCCCCAGTTGCGAACCTGGGGATCGCCGATCCCGCCCGAGACGTCGTGGAGGAGCGGGTACCGGGCGATGATCGCGTTCTCGTGGATCGCGCGGTGCGTCGCCCGGGCACCGATCCGGAGCTCGTCGTCGGTCTCGACGATCCCGTCGAGCCCGGTCACGTCGCGGAGATCGACGAGGAGGGCCGGCTGGGCCAATCGGAGCTTCATCAGCGGCAGGAGGCTGTAGCCGCCCGACAGGATCTTGGCGTCGCCCTCGCGCTCGGTGAGGATGCGCAGCGCGCCGTCGAGGTCCGGCGGCCGGACGTAGTCGAAGGGTGCGGGAATCATGCGCGACCGTCCTCCTCCGCCCCGGTCGTGGGGCGATCACGGCCCCGCGCGGGCAGGGGCGCGGGCGCTGGCGTCGACGATCGGGCCGGCGGGAGGGTCGTCGCTGGTCGCGCCCATCACGGATCGTCGCGATCATCCCGGAGGTCCGCTGTGCCTGCAATATAGTCCTACGGCGATTGCCCGATCAACGGATCTCGCGCCCTGGCCAACGGCGGTGTCGATTCCGCGTGATGCCGTTCGTCGTGAGGGTGAGAGGCGGACTGGACGGTCCGCGCCAGACAGTCCCCAGGAGGTCCCCATGGGCACGAAGGTCATCCACATCGAGGTCGTCGGCAAGGACGGCCCGAAGCTCCAGAAGTTCTACTCCGACATCTTCGGCTGGAACCTGGACACCAACAATCCGGGCGGCTACGGCATGTACCGCCAGGACGACGGCCTCACCGGCGGGATCGGCCCGTCGCAGGACGGGGGCGCGGGCCACGTCACGTTCTACGTCCACACGGACGACGCCCAGGGCGTCCTCGACAAGGTCACCGCCAACGGCGGCAAGGTCCTGATGCCCCTGACCGAAGTCGCGCCCGAGACGACGGTCGCCCTGTTCGCGGATCCGGAGGGTCACGTCGTCGGGATCATGTAGTCCCGATCTCGCACGGTGTCTCGAGGCCGGGCTCCGATCGGGGCCCGGCCTCCGATTTACGTGGGGCGAGCACATGCGACGAGGTAGACGCGTTTCCCTGGCTCCGGTGCACGGGATTCACGCCGGGCGAGCAGGACCAACCGATTTGGGCCCGATTTCGCCGGTTTGGCGGTCGGACGCGTCGCTTGTGCTCGTGGGGTGTAAATCGCGACGGATGCCTCAGCTGGCGGCGGCTCCCGCCGCGACCATCGGCTCGCCCGTCTCCAGGTACGTCTTGAGGCCGGACACGATGTAGACCGTGCCGCCGATGAACTCACGCTCGATCTGGCCACCGGCGACGATCCCGGTCGTCGTGACGGTCAGCTTCGAGGTCTCGCCCTCGAACGGTTCGATCTCCCAGATCATCGTGACTGGACCCTCCGCGTCGACCTCGGGGCTCCAGCGCGGGTGGAACGTCATCGCGACCCGCTTGCCCGTCTCGATGTCGAGGACCTCGCCGTCGGCCGCGATCTTGCCGTCGGGATACTCGTAGACGATCCGGCCGCCCTTCGACCAGTCCGAGCTGACCCGGGTGCCGTAGTAGTAACGCTCGGTCTCGACGCCGTCGGTGATCGCCCGCCAGATCCGGTCGGGCGTCGCCCGGATGACGACCGCGTAGACATGATCCGGTGCCAGCATCGGTGCAGCCTCCAATTCGTGCTTGAGCCCGGCCATCAGCCCGACGACCGGCTCGGCGAACTTGCCGATCCAGCGGTCGGCGATCAGGCGGATCGGGACGGGGTTGAGGTAGTGATGCTTTTCCCGCCCGACCCGCCGGGTCTCGACCAGGCTTGCCGCTTCCAGGACGCCGAGATGACGCATGACCCCGAACCGGGTCATCGCCGGCAGGTGCCGGGAGAGCTCGCCGAGCGTCTGGCCGTCGCGATCGAACAACCGATCGAGCAGGAGCCGCCGACTCGGATCGCCCAGGGCCCGGAAGACCTGCGCCATCTCGTCCACACCGGCACAATACGTGACTGTTTAGTCACATGTCAAGACGCCCGGAACCCTTGTGCGCCAACGACGGTTGGTCAGTTCGCCGACCGTGCCACTCAAGCTCGCGTGATCGTCCGGCACCCTTCCGTTCAAGGACGGGATGGCGAGCCCGCCGAAACGACCAAGCGCCATTCGCGCCCGGCGGACGAGGCGGCTAGCGCGCCACGCGGTAGCGGAGGTAGACGAATCTCGAGCTGAAGGTGCGGGTCTCGACGAGTTCGAGATCCACCCGGCGCTCGGCTCGGGGAAAGAACGGAATGCCACCGCCGACCAGCACCGGGTGGACGATGGCCCGGTACTCGTCGATCAGACCGAGCGCGGCCGCCTCGGCGGCGAGCGTCGCGCCGCCGATCGCGATGTCGCCCTCCCCCGGCTCGGCTCGTAACCGCTCGATCTCCTCCGCGAGGCCGCCGGAAGCCAGGCGGGCAGTGCCCTGCACCGCCGACAGGGTGGTGGAGAACACCACCTTCGGGAGCGGCTTCCACAGTGCGGCCCACTCGATCTCTGAGTCATCGAGCGATCGATCCTGGTCGGCGGTCTCCCAGTACAGCATCGTCTCGTACAGCCGTCGTCCCAACAGGTGGACGCCGACCTCTCGAATCTCGTTGATCCAGAAGCGAAAGACCTCCTCGTCGGGCGCCGTCCAGTCGAAGCGGCCGTCCGGCCCGACGATGTAGCCGTCAAGCGAGACGCCCATGGAGTAGGTCACGCTGCGCATCAGAAGTCCTCCTCGGTAACGGGTCGACAATACGACCGCCGGACGCAGCAGGACTCATCGCGGGCTCGCCGAATCTCCTCGGCTGCCATGCCGCCGCGCAGCGGTATCTGGCAGCCGCCTTCCTTCGGGCTCACCCCAGCCTCGACTTACCAACCGTTCTTGACGCACAAGCACTTGACCTGCCCGGTTCATCGACTTCCTCGCCGAGTTCGCGGGCGGCTTGACGCGCTGCACGGCAGTTCTGCGATTAGCTCCGCCTACTCGCCCGGCCAGTGGATCGGATCCTGCCGCGGCTTGCCACACCCGGTCGCGCCGCATCGCGCCACCCGAAGGCTCGCGTCCGCGACGGACATCATCCCGCCCATCTGGAGCCCGCTAGCCTTAACCGCCCCGAGGGCGAGGCCCGACCGCGGGTCGGGCGGTTCGACGAACGCGTGCGGACCGCTCGTTCCGCCACGAACCTCGGCTGATCGTCGAGCTTGGGACATGAACCCACCTCCGTCCATCGACGGTGCGCTGTCGCATTCGTCATATCAATCATCGCGCTCGTCAACGGAGGTGGCAAGGCACGAAGGTCAGGACTTATCAACCCCCTTGGCGCACAAGCACTTGACTACCGGAGGTCCCGGACGTGGCGCAACGCGAAGTCGACGCGGGAGCGTAGGCGTCGGCCCGATCGTCCTGCGAGTAGGATCGGCCACGATATCCGCGATGATTCGAAACAGCAGCGCGCGGGCATGGAGCTGGCCGAACTTTCAAGACACGTCCCGACGCAATCGACGCGCATGATGCGGCCGTGATGGATCCGAT
>DASUPH010000378.1:0-2824 GCA_036276275.1 Candidatus Limnocylindrales bacterium | reverse complement strand
CGGCCGGGCCGCCCGATCGGCGGCGGTCCAGCGGGCGTGGTCGGCCGGCGTCGGGGGTGGCGCGAAATCGGCCGGTGTCGGCAAGCCGGCGGTCGATCGGATTCCGCCGCTCACTTCGGACCGTACTTCGCGATGTTCGCCTGATGCTGGGTGAAGGTCTTCGCATACACGGTGTCGCCCGAACCGTCCGCCTTGGCGAGGAAGTAGAGGTACTTGTCCTTGATGTCCGGCGCGAGCGCGGCCTCGATCGACGCCACCGTCGGCGTGCAGATCGGGCCCGGGATCGGACCCCTTGAGGTGTAGGTGTTGTACCCCTTGAGCTCGGGCGGGAGGTCGGCCGGCAGCTGCGTCCCCTTCGGCAACGACGCCCAGAAGTTGTAGGTCTTCCACTCCGGGACCGGCTGCTTCGCCAGCTGAAGGGTGTCGTGGACGTAGAAGATCGTCGGATCCGATTCGAGCTCTCCGCGGGGCCACAACTTCGGGTTCAGGCGGTTCTCGTAGACGCCCGCGATCAGCGGCCGGTCGACATCGTGGCCGGCTTCGCGCTCGACGATCGAGGCGAGGCTGAGGACCTCGTAGAACGTCATCTTGCGTTCGGTCGGGACCTCCATCCGATCGCCGACGGCCGCCGAGAACCGGTCGAGCATCTCCCGGACCAGCTCCTCCGCGGTCGTGTCGGGCAGGACCCGGTAGGTCGCGGGCCAGAGGAAGCCCTCGAGGGACGCACCGGTCGGCAGGACGTCCTTGAGCCACGGGTAGTCGGCGATGAGGGCAGGGGTCGGGGTCTTCGCGAGCTTGTAGAAGTCCTCGGCGTCCATCGACAGCTCGCCGATCGTCTCGAGCTTGGCCGTGATCTGTTCGAGACGAAGGCCGGTCCGCAGGGCGATGTCGACGTACGGGATCTGCTCGGGACTGAGCAGCGACTGGACGATCTGGTCGGGCGTCATCGACTTCCGCAGGATGAAGGTCCCTGTCGCGAGGTCCTGGGTCAGGCCCTTCTGGGTGGCGATGAAGATGAACGATCTCTTGTCGCTGAGGAACCCACCGTCCTCGAGCCGGGCCGCGATCCCCGCCGCGTTCTCGCCCGGGCTGACCACGAACTGGACCTGGGTCCGGTCCTCGGATGCAGGATCGGTCAGCTTCGGGCCGAGATCCTCGCGAACGAGGTCGGCGACGAACGGCATGCCGAGGGCGGCCGGGTTGTCCGCGGCCCAGCCGACGACGGTGTTGCGGATCAGGGGACGGAGCACCGTCACGAGGGCGACGAGCACGAACCCGGCCAGGATGAGGGCGAAGACGAGGAACTTGAGGACGGCCGGGATGCCGCGTCGGCGGCCGTTGCCGTTGCCATAGCCGTTGAGTCCGTTGCCGTTCCCGCCCCGCCGACCGCCGCCGGTCGGCCCGCCGCCCGAGCCACCCGATTCACGTTGACCCGGCTCCGGCCGCCACTCGCCCTCGTACGTGCCCGGCTCGGCGGGGTGAGCCTGGGAACGCTCACGGGCGCGTCCGCCGGAGCGGATCGTCATTCGGGGGCCTCCGTATCGGTCGACGGCGCGCTGTCGGCGCGGGCGTCGAGCTCGTCCTGCAGGATGATCGCCGCCGCCTCGCGGTCGACCCGGGCGCGATGGGCATCGCGGCGGGTTCGGCTCGGCGGGCCCCCGGAACGGCCGCGTTTCATCGGGCCGAGACGCTGCTCGGCCAGGTGGCTGGTCAGTCGCTCGTCACGATACCCGACCTTGGCGTCGAGGAGGGGCCGGACCGCCTCCGCCCACTCCCGGGTGATGACCGCCTGGTGCCCTTCGTCACCCGAGGCGTCGTACGGGAGGCCGACGATGATCTCGGTCGCGCCCTGTTCGGCGACGAGCCTGGCAAGCGCGGCGGCATCCACCGTCGGATCCGCGTTCCGACGGATCGTGGTCAGCGGCGTCGCCATCCCGTCGGCGTCGGCGACGGCCACCCCGATCCGTCGCTCGCCGAGGTCGATCCCGAGGAGCCGGCTCACGGTGCCGCCGATCCTGCCGGTGGCGACGGCGAGCGGCCGGACCCGGCCGCGCTCGAGGGACTTGCCGCGGGCGCGCGCGGCGAAGCCGACGGGCTGCCGCCCGGTTGTGCTGCCTTGTCGTCGATCTTGATCGACAGTCGGGCATCCACGCCCGTGACGGTCGTCACCCAGGCCGGCCAGAGCGAGACGTTCGCCACGCCGTAGGGGGCGAGCGCCGCTGCCGCGTCGGCGGACGTCCGGCCCTTCACGAGCGCCCGGAGCTGGTCCGGGTCGACGACGATGACGCGGGCGGCCGTTGCCGTCGCCTGGAACGTGACCTGGCCGTCCTCGCCGACCGATCCGGCTCCGACGTCGATCTGCACGGAGCCGTCGACGAGCCGGTGGTCGGATCCGATCCGTTCCTGCAGGCGCGACTCGGCGATCGATCGGATCGGTGATGGATCGACGGCCGTGACGGTGCCCTTCGCAGTGACCTCCAGATCGAACGTCTCGACGGCCTTGCCGATCAGGCTCGCAGGATCCACCTTGAACGCCGGGGTTCCCAGGTTCGCGGTCGTCGGGAACAGCTCGGTTCCTTCCGGGGCACCTGCGCCGGCGGCGATTGCATCGGCGAAGTTCGCCTGGAGCGTCGTGTTCATCTCGGCGACGGCCTTGTCGACCTCGGCCTTCTTGACCTCCGGGGTCTCCGTCCGGGCTCCGCCACTCGTCGGATCGGGGTTGTTGACATGCAGGAGATCGGGATCCTCTCCCTGCGGCACGATTCGGATCGTGTTCGCGGGCACGTTCCCATCCGGCCCCGACTTGACGGCCCGGATCGCAACC
>DASUPH010000377.1:0-3083 GCA_036276275.1 Candidatus Limnocylindrales bacterium | reverse complement strand
GTTGTAGTTCGTGAAGATCACCGAACCGTCCGCCTGCGACAGCTCGACGTGGGTGCCCGTCGTCGTGAACGTCTTGCTCGCCTGGACCGGAACCTCGAGGCGGAGAGCCGGCACGATGCTGTTGGCGGCGTCGACCTCGGTCGCGGTCGGGTCGGCCGCGATCGTGAGTGGGATCTCGATCGATTCCTGGCGCGGCGTCAGGGCGATCGTGGCCGACGGCAGGAAGAGATAGCCCGCCACGCCGACCATGACGACGGCGAGGGCGACCGCGGCGATCGTGGCCACGACCGCCCAACGGACGCGACCGCGGCCGGCTGCGACCGGGATCATGTCGCGGCCTTCGGGCCCACGTGGTCGGTCGAACCGCGGCGGTGCGGCGACCGGGGCAGCCATCCGGCGCGTCTCGTCCGGAACGGTCGGGGTCACGGCGGCGGTGCCGGCGTCGGCGGCTCCCGCCGCGGCGCCCGCGGCAGCGATGCCTGCAGGGACATCCGCCGCACGCTTCCTCGAGCGGCTCGGCTCCGGCGTGGGCGCGCTGTGGGGATCGATGCCGGCGACGATCGCCGGACCCCGCTCGTCGTCGACGCCGGGCTTGGGCCCGGCCAGCGCGGCCTCGTACTCGGAGACCGTGGCGAAGACGGGCAGCCCGGCCGATGCCGCCAGCGCCCGGGAAGCCGGGTCGCCCGCGATGACCGACAGCCGCCGATTGCTGACGAGCGCCTCGCGGGACAGGAGCCGGAAGTTGATCCTCGAGGTCGCGATCCGCGACCCGTTCGGGATGACGAGCGCGACCTTCGTCCCGGGCGCCGACCGGATCCGCGACGCGGCCGACGTGATCTCGTCGTCGACGTCGAGATAGACGATGCCCTCTGCCATGGCCGTGAACCCTAGACCTTCATCGCTCGGAGGACCCGCCGGAGGGCGGCGTCGAGCGGGTCCTCGGTCGCCTGGAGCTCGATGGCCTGGTAGGCGAGGCCGAGCGGCGTGACGTCCTGCTGGTCGACGAGGAGGTCGGTCGCGTCGCGGATCATCTCGACCTGGTCCGGAGCCATGACCGTCACCTCCGGCGGCCGGGCGAAGGACAGCCCCTTCCAGAAACGCTCGGACCGGAGGATCGCCGGGATCTCGGGCAGACGCGACCCGCCGCCGCAGAGATAGATCCGGCCGGGCAGCAGGTCGCCGGCTCCGAGCTCCTCCATCACGAGCTCGACGCCGGCCGCCCAGACCTCGACGTCCTCGCCGATGATCTGGGCGATCTCGTCGCGTTTGTCGACCTCGAGGCCGCGGGCATAATCGACCTTCGCTGCCTCGGCCCGGGGGAACGGCAGCTCCATCCGGTCGGCCAGGCTCTTCGTGAAGGCCCGGCCGCCGAGAGCGAACATCCGGGTCCCCTCGATCCCACCCTGGCGGACGAGAGCGACGTCGGTCGTCCCGCCGCCGACGTCGACGAACAGCGCACCGACCTGGCGGATCTGGTCCGTGCCGAGGACGCGGGCCACCGCGTAGGGCTCGGCGACGATCTCGAGGAGCTCGAGGTCCAGCTGGGATGCCACCGTCTGCAACGCTCCGAGATGGACGAGCGGGGCGAACGCGTTGAAGATCCCGATCTTGATGTGGCGGCCCTGGAACCCGACCGGGTTCGTCAGCGCGTAGCCGTCGATCGAGGCGCCGACGATCGCCGCGTGGACGAGGCGGACGTCGACGTTCGGCAGGCCGGTCTCCCAGGTGATCGACCGCTCGGCCTCGCGAAGCGCCTCGCGCTGGACGGTGTCGATCAGCTTCTGGAGCTCGGCCTCCGTGATCGGCTGGTCCGGCTTCTTGCGCTCCTGGCTGTGGGTCGTCGTGAAGCCCTTGACGAGCTCGCCGGCGATCCCGATCACGACCTGGCTCGGCCGGAAGCCGGCCATCTCCTCGGCCTCCTGGAGGGCGACCGAGCAGTTGTCGACGACCGCGGCGATATCGGCGACGGTCCCCGACGACATGTGACTCAGGCCCTGGCGCTTCCGGCCGACGCCCCGGACCGTGCCCCGACCGTCGTCGCCGATCTCGAAGACGAGGGCCTTGGCGAACTCGGTCCCGATGTCGAGGGCCGTGCACGCGGCCAGCGTCTCGTCTCCGTCGCGCTGCAGGAACCGGCGGAGGAAGGCCACTCCTATCCCGCGCGGATCAGGCGGGACCGAACGGCGTCGAGCGCCGCCGGCAGGCCGTCGCGGCGAGTGCCCTTGCCCTGCGCCATCTCCGGCCGGCCGCCGCCGCGGCCGTCGATCGCCGCCATCGCCTCACGGACGAGCTCGCCGGCGGCGATCCCCCGCCCGACGAGATCGTCGCTTACAGTGACGAAGAGCTGCGGCTCGTCGGCGTCCAGGCCGAGGGCGATGACCCCCGAGCCGAGCACGCCGCGGAGGTCCTTCGCCGCGCCCTTGAGCGCGTCGATCGAGTCGTACGGCCCGGCGAACGCCACGAGGCGGACGTCGCCGTCGAGCGTCTCGGCCCGACCGGCGAGCTCGCCCGACTTCGGCAGACCCGCGGCTCCCCCACCCCCCGCCTTGAGCCTCCGCTTCGTCTCGCGGAGCTCCTCCTGGAGGATCCGGATCCGGTCCGGCAACGCCTCAATGGACTGGGCGCCGACGAGATCGGCCGCGGCGACGAGTGCTTCCGCTCGCGACCGGAGATGGGCGTCGGCGCCGGCGCCCGTCAGCGCCTCGATCCGTCGCATCCCGGAGCCGATGCTCCGCTCGGCGGTGATCACGAAGCTCCCGATCTGGCCCGTCGCGCGGCAATGCGTCCCGCCGCACAGCTCGTGGCTGTAGCCCTCGACCCGGACGGTTCGGACGGTCTCGCCGTACTTCTCGTCGAAGAACGCGTCGGCGCCGGCGTCGATCGCCGCCTGCATCGTCAAGAACGACGGCGTGACCGCCCGGTCGTCGCGGACGACGCTCCGGACCTCGTCCTCGATCGCCCGGATCTCGTCGGCCGTGAGGCCCCGGTCGAACGGGAAGTCGAAGCGGAGGTAGTCCGGAGTCACGAGGGAGCCGGCCTGACGAGCGGCGTCCCCGACCGTGTTCCGGAGAGCGCGGTGGAGC
>DASUPH010000376.1:0-10050 GCA_036276275.1 Candidatus Limnocylindrales bacterium | reverse complement strand
AAGATCACCCTCGATGATTCGGCCCTCGCCCGCCATCCCGGCCACGAGGCGCTCCGCGACCTCGACGCCGAGGACCCCGCCGACGTCGAGGCTCGCCGCTACGACCTGACCTTCATCAAGCTCGATGGCGACATCGGCTGCATGGTCAATGGGGCCGGCCTGGCGATGACGACGATGGACCTCGTGAAGAAGGCCGGCGGCGAGCCGGCGAACTTCCTCGACATCGGCGGCGGGGCGCGGGCCGACAAGGTCGCCGAGGCGATGCGCCTGATTCTCGACGACCCGAACGTCAAGGCGATCCTGGTGAACATCTTCGGCGGCATCACCCGGGGCGACGAGGTCGCGCGCGGGCTCATCGAGGCCCGATCGGTCCAGGCGCGTGATGTGCCGATGGTCGTGCGGATCGTCGGCACGAACGCCGCAGAGGCCGCGACGCTCCTCGAGGAGGCGCAGTTCGTGACCGCGGCGACCCTCGACGAGGCCGCCGCCCGGGCGGTCGCCTTCTCGAACGGGGCGGCGGCATGAGCATCCTCATCGACCGCTCGAGCCGGGTCGTCGTCCACGGCCTGACCGGCCGGGAAGGCTCGTTCCACGGAGCCGCGATGGTCGAATACGGGACGAATGTCGTCGCCGGGATGACGCCCGGCAAGGGCGGCCAGACGGCCCTCGACGGCCGCGTCCCGGTGTTCGACACGGTCGCCGACGCCGTGCGCGAGACCGGCGCGAATACGTCCTGTATCTTCGTCCCGGCCGGCGGCGCGCCGGACGCCGTGATGGAGGCGGCTGCGGCCGGCATCGAGACGATCTTCTGCATCACCGAGGGGATCCCGGCCCTCGACATGATCCCGGTCGTCGAGAAGGTCCGCGCGGCGGGCGCCCGCCTGATCGGGCCGAACTGCCCGGGCGCCACCTCGCCGGGGCAAGCCAAGGTCGGGATCATCCCGGGCTCGATCCATCGGGAGGGCAGGGTCGGTGTCGTCTCCCGTTCCGGGACCCTCACGTACGAGGCCGTCCAGGCGATGAGCGACGCGGGGATCGGCCAGTCGACGTGCGTCGGGATCGGTGGCGACCCGGTGATCGGGACGACGTTCCTGGACATCCTCCACCTGTTCGCCGCCGACCCCGAGACCGAGGCGATCGTCCTGATCGGCGAGATCGGCGGGGCGGCCGAGGAAACGGCTTCGGCCTGGGCGGCGGAGCACCTCCGCGACGTCCCGAAGGTCGCATTCATCGCCGGCCGGACCGCACCCGAGGGCAAGCGGATGGGCCATGCCGGGGCGATCATCTCCGGCGGCGCCGGAACGGCCGCGTCGAAGGTCGCGGCGCTCGAGGCGGCAGGCTTCCGGGTGGCCGGGTCGCCGACGGAGCTGCCACAGCTCCTCCGCGACGCGGGCTTCCGCGGCTGAATCGAAACCCTGCGAGCGGCAGCGATGACCATCGACGACATCCGCGATCTCTTCGTGTACGACGCCTGGGCGACCGCACGCCTCCTCGGAGTCCTCGACGGGATCGAGACGGAGACCTGGTCCGCGACGCAGGTCGTCGACGAGCGCGGTCTCGGCGGAATCCTCGTCCACCAGCTCGGCGCATACCAGCGCTGGCGGCACGGGCTGATGGAGGACGACGTCGTGGCATCGCCCGAGCGGGAGCCGTTGCCGTCGCCGGCCGACATCACCTCGCGATGGGCCGAGGAGTGGACGGCGATGGACGCGTTTCTCGCGACCCGCGACGACGCCTGGCTCGAGCGCGACGACGAGGGCGTCCGGTTCGGACAGATGCTCCAGCACCTCGTCAACCACGGGACACAGCACCGTGCCGAGGCGGCCGCGCTCCTGACCCAGGCCGGCCGCTCGCCGGGCGACCTCGACATGATCGTCTGGCTCGAGGAGCGGGCGGGCTGGCGCGACGGCGTCCCTCCGTCCCAGCAGGGCGGCGTCGGCGCAGCCGACCGCGCGGTCGACTCGCCGACCGGGGACGGGAACGGCTGATGGCCGCCCTGATGGACCTCGTCGCGGGCGACGCCCGGCAGATCCTCCTCGCCATCGCGGTCGAGGACTGGGCGGCATTCGACGACGGAAGCCGGTTCGACGCCCATCTCGCCCTCGGTGGCGGGCTCGACCCGACCTGGCTGGACCTCTTCTCGGAGGCGATCCGGACCGTGACCGGGAGCGACGGTCCGACCGACTTCATCGATGCCCGGCGCGAGCTCGATGGGCCCGCCGATGCCGTCGAGCGGGTGATCGAGAGGGTCGATCCGGCCTGGATCGAGGCGGTTGCGCGGCTAGCGGATCGTGACCTCGATGCGATCGCCGGTCGCTGGATCGACCTCGTGGAGGAGGAGCTCGGCTTCCTGCCGCGCGAGGAGAAGCCCTGGATCCGCCAGCTCGCCGGCGACATCGTCCAGTTTGCGCGGGCCGCGGCTCACTCCACGGACGTGCTCTTCGCCTGGTCACTGTGAGGTCGAACTGATGGCAACCTTTGACGAACGCGCACGCGACTGGGACACCCCGGAGCGGATCGAGCGGGCCGGTCGCGTCGCGGCGGCGATCCAGGAGACGGTGCCGCTCGGACCGGCCGACCGCGTGATCGACGTCGGCGCCGGCACGGGGCTGCTGGGCCTCGCTCTCGTTGACGCCGTCGGCGAGATCGTCCTGGCCGATCCGTCGGCGGGGATGATCGACGTCGCCCGCGAGAAGCTGGCCTCGGCCGATCTCGTGTCGGTCAGCGCGATCCGCCACGATCTCCTTGTCGACCCGCCCCCGGCCGACCGATTCGACGTCGCCGTCTCGCTGCTCGTCCTCCACCACATCGAGGACACGGCGGCGGCGCTGGCCGCAATCCGCAATCTGGTCCGGCCGGGTGGCCGGATCGCCCTCGCCGATCTCGACACGGAGGACGGCTCGTTCCATACGGCGGAGGCGGAGGGGATCCACCACCTCGGGTTCGATCGGGCGGCGCTCACGCAGCTCGCGACGGCAGCCGGCTTCGAGGACGTGGCGACGCGAACCGCGGCCGTGCTCGAAGAGGACGGCGGCCGCCGCTACCCGATGTTCCTGCTCACCGGCCAGCGGCCGAACGCTCGGACGGCGTGATCGCTGGTTGCATGCTGGCCACCAGACCTCGTCAGAGGCGTTGCCCGGTCGATTCGTCGAGCACCGGCGATGCCAGGTGCGGGTTCAGGGCGGCGACCAGCTCATCGAATGTGCACGACAGCGTCATCGTCGAGATCACGTAGGCATTGTCAAAGGCAATACGGTTGAATGCGGCCGCGACCCGAACGTATGGCCCGAGCCGGTCTGCCGGGCGGTATCCTGGCACCGGGTCGACGATCAGGGCTTGATCACGGACCTGATATCGCCGGGACTCCACGCGGCGCATGCTGATCCCAGCGATGTCGGTCCAATCGATCGCCGGGTCGCGGGCCCGATTTCTGCCCCAGACGAGGCCCCGCTCGTCGATCCGCAGGTTCGGCGAGCCGGTCGCCCATCGCCACAGACCGAGAATGGCCGGCAGGACGACGAACCCTGAGAGTGGAACGACAGCGAACAGCATCAATGCCAGTCCTCCGCCTCGTGGATTCGTGATGCTGTAGCCGGTCAGGCCGACGAGGAGGGCGAGGCCGCCAGGGCCTGCCAGGATGAGCATGGCAATCCACCATATGGGCGGACCGATCTCCCAAGCGCCGTCAGAAGCGCTAGCACGCAGTTTCACCTGTCTTCAGACCTCAGGCTTCGCCGTCACCGACCCGGCTTCATCGACAATCGGCACGCCGGGCAGATGCGATTGCAGCATCTCGCGGATCTGGGCTTCGGACCAGTCGACTCCCAGCGACGAGATCGCGTAAGGGGTGCCATAGATCACGCGCGATAGCGTCCCAGTCAGCCACGACCAGAGTCGTCGACCCTTCGTCGCGTCGGCACCCGGTGCGGCGCGTATCACGAAGACCCGCCAAGTGAGCGAGTTAGCCCTCGAACTCCGAACGTCGACTCGCAGGACGTCCCGCCAGTCGATCGCGGGATCGCGCCTTCGATCACGACCAAATACGAGCCCTCGGTCGTCGATCCGGACGATCGGGATGCCGAGTGCCCAGCATGAAAGCAAGCCGATGAACATCAACACGATCGCGATCAGCGGCACGACCAAGAAGAGGATCCTGATGGTCCCGACCTCGACACGGGGCTCGTGCAGGGATCCAAGCGTGAGAGCCACCGCCAGGCCGGCGAGGACAGGGATGAGGAACGCCAACCAGATCAGTGTTCCGCGGCCCAGGTTGATCTCGCTGACATCGTCGGCTCTTGCCTCCATCACTTCGATGCCTCGAATCCGAGGCTCTTCCAGGCCGGCCCGCCCGGCGCCTCGATCAGCTCGACGAGCACCCCGTGGCAGGACCGCGGGTGGATGAACGCGACCGGTCCCTCGGCGCCCCGCCGCGGCGCGCTGTCGATCAGCTCGAGGCCGTCGATCTCGAGACGGAGAAGGGTCTCGGCGAGGTTGCCGACCTCGAAGCAGACGTGGTGGAAGCCCTCGCCCTTCGACGCGAGGAACCGGGCCACGCCGGTGGAGTCGTCGGTCGGCTCGACCAGCTCGACCTTCGACTCGCCCACCCCGAGGAACGCGATCCGGACCCGGTCGTCGGGAATGTCCATCACGGTCTCGAGCTCGAGGCCAAGGAGGTCGCGCCAGAAGCCGAGCCCCTCGTCGATCGAGCCGACAATCAGGGCGACGTGATGGATCTTGCCGAGACCCCGGATCCGGGCCGGCAGGCGGGAAGCCGAACGGGTGACGGGCATCGGGCGCTCCTCAGACCGTGATCAGTTCGCGGTGGACGCCGAACGCCGAGCGGAGGCGGTCGCTGATCTCGCCGACCGTGGCGTACGCCTTGACGGCATCGATCATCAGCGGGAGGAGGTTGTCGTCACCGCCGCGAGCGGCGGCCTCGAGCCGGCCGAGGGTCGACGCCCACGTGCCCGCGTCTCGCTCCGAGCGGACCCGCCGGACCCGCTCGATCTGGCGTCGTTCGCCGTCCGGGTCGATCCGCTGGATCGGCGGGCTCGCCTCCCCCGCCCCCTCGTCGCGGAAGCGGTTGACCCCGACGACGACGAGGTCGCCCCGCTCGATCGCCTGCTGGACGCGATAGGCCGACTCCTGGATCTGGCGCTGCTGGAACCCGGCCTCGATCGCCGCGAGCGTGCCGCCCATCGCGTCGATCTCGTCGAGATAGGCCTGGGCCGCCTCCTCGAGCCGGGTCGTCAGGGTCTCGACGAAGTACGAGCCGGCGAGCGGGTCGGGCGTCTCGGTCACGCCGCTCTCGTGGGCCAGGATCTGCTGGGTCCGGAGGGCGAGCCGGGCCGACGCCTCGGTCGGCAGGGCGAGCGCCTCGTCGCGGGCGTTCGTGTGGAGGCTCTGGGCGCCCCCGAGGACGGCGGCGAGGGCCTGGACGGTCGTCCGGACGACGTTGTTGTCGATCGACTGGGCGGTCAGCGACGAGCCGGCGGTCTGGACATGGAACCGGCACGCCATCGAACGTTCGTTCGATGCGCCGAACCGGTCCCGGACGAGGCGGGCCCACATCCGGCGCGCCGCCCGGAACTTGGCCACCTCCTCGAACAGCTCCGACCAGGCGGCGAAGAAGAAGCTCAGCCGGGGCGCGAAGTCGTCGATCGCGAGACCGCGGGACACCGCCGCCTCGCAGTAGGCGATCCCGTCGGCCAGGGTGAACGCGAGCTCCTGGGCCGCGGTGGCACCGGCCTCGCGCATGTGATAGCCGGAGATCGAGACGGTGTTCCAGCGAGGCAGCTCCCGGGCGCAGAACTCGAAGATGTCGGTGACGAGGCGCATCGAGAAGGCCGGCGGGTAGATCCATGTGCCGCGGGCGATGTACTCCTTCAGGATGTCGTTCTGGGTTGTCCCCGAGACCAGCTCCCGCGCGACGCCCTGCTTCTCCGCCGCGGCGACGTAGAGGGCGAGGAGGATCGAGGCGGTGCTGTTGATCGTCATCGACGTGCTGACCTCGCCGAGCGGGAGGCCGTCGAAGAGGACCTCCATGTCGGCGAGGCTCGAGATGGGGACGCCGACCCGTCCGACCTCGCCCTCGGCCTCGGGAGCGTCGGAGTCGTAGCCCATCTGGGTCGGCAGGTCGAAGGCCACCGAGAGCCCCGTCTGGCCCTGATCGAGGAGGTAGCGGAACCGCTCGTTCGTCTCCTCGGCCGTGGCGAAGCCGGCGTACTGGCGCATCGTCCAGAAGCGGCTCCGGTACATCGTCGGTTGGACGCCGCGGGTGAATGGTGGCTCGCCGGGCAGGCCGAGATCGCGGCCGGGATCGAACCCGGCAGCCTCGAGGTCTCCCGCCGTGTAGACGTCGGCGATCTCGAGGTCCGAGCTCGTGACGAACCGGTCGCGGCGCTCCTGTGTGCTCTTCAGGGCCTTCGCCCGCGTTGTCGCCCGCCAGCGCTCCACGTCGGCCCGCGGATCGTCACCGGCCGGCCGGTCGGTCATCGGACGACCACGAGGACGTCGCCGGTGTCGATCGTGTCGCCCTCCCCGACCGCGACCTGCTCGACGGTCCCGGCCCGGGTCGCCCGGAGCTCGTTCTGCATCTTCATCGCCTCCACGACCAGGAGCGTCTGGCCGGCCTCGACCCTGTCGCCCGCCGTGACGCGGACCGCGGCGACGCGTCCCGGGATGATCGCCCGGACCTCCGCCGGTCCGCTCGCCGTCTCGACGTCGTCCGCCCGGGTCGCCCGGCGCCGGAGCTCGGCCCGGGCGGCGTCCTCGACATCGAGCTCGAAGCGCCAGCCATCGACCACGACCTCGACCCGGGTTGCGCCGGACGGGAGCCTGCGGCTCCATCCGATCAACGCGACACGGGACACACCATTCGGGCCGGTGATCTCGATGCGACCCGGCCCGGACCGCACGACCCGGACATCCCCGGCGATCCCGATGTCGAGCTCCCTCGGCTCGTCGCCGGCGAGCGCCCCGGGCGCGGCCGTCACGCGGAGGCGGCGGCGAGGCGCCCGTTCGGTCACGACGGCCATCGATCGACGGCCCGGGCTCGACCGGCCCGGGCCCACTCCGAGGCCGCGGCGGGCGCCACGCGGGCAGGTGACGCGTGATCGCCGGTCGACCCGGCCACGTGGACCGCCGCGGCCCAGCGGGCCGCATCCAGGGCGGCCGACCGACCCGGCTTGAGCGTCGTCGCCGAGTGCTCGTCGACCCAGTCGATCGCCCGCGCGCCGTCACGAAACCCGGGATCGGACATCACCCACCGATGGAACGGCAACGTGGTCTGGATGCCGGTCACGACGGTCTCGTCCAGGGCCCGCGCCATCCGGCCGATCGCGGCGGCCCGGTCGACGTCGACGACGAGGATCTTGGCGATCAGGGGGTCGTAGTCCGGCGGCACCCGCTCCCCCGCCGCGACCGCCGTGTCGACCCGCACGCCCGGACCGGCCGGCATCTCCCAGCGGTCGATCCGGCCCGGCGTCGGGGCGAAGTCCCGCGCCGGATCCTCGGCGGAGAGGCGGACCTCGATCGCGTGGCGATCGGGGTCCGCGGCCCGCTCGGCGGCCGCGCGGACGCGGTCGGACAACGGCCGGCCGGCGGCCACGAACAGCTGCTCGCGGACGATGTCGACGTCGGCGACCAGTTCCGTCACCCCGTGCTCGACCTGCAGCCTGGTGTTGACCTCGAGGAACCAGAAGCGACGCTTGGCATCGAAGAGGAACTCCGCCGTCGCCGCGTTCTCGAGACCCGCCGCCCTCGCCGCCCGGACCGCGGTCGCATGGAGCTCCCGTCGCTCATCGACCCCGAGACCCGGTGCCGGCGACTCCTCGATCAGCTTCTGGTGACGACGCTGGAGCGAACAGTCACGCTCGCCGAGCGCGACGATCGTCCCCTGCCGATCCCCGAGGAGCTGGACCTCGATGTGCCGGGCCGGGCTGATCTCGAGCTCGAGATATACCGATCCGTCACCGAATGCGGCCGTGGCCTCGGCCGATCCCGCGGCCAGGGCCGCCGGCAGCTCCGCCTCGGACGCCACCCGCCTCATGCCCCGGCCGCCGCCGCCCGCGGCGGCCTTGACGAAGAGCGGGAAGCCGATCCGGCGAGCCTCGGTGAGAACGGTCTCGACGGTGTCGGGTCGGTCGACGTCGGCCGGTTCGAGCGTTCCCGGCACGACCTGAACCCCGGCCGCTGTTGCGAACCGGCGGGCGGCCAGCTTGTCGCCGAGGGCGGCGATCGTCGCACTCGACGGCCCGACAAAGACGATTCCCGCGTCCTCAACGGCCCGGGCGAACGTCGCTCGCTCGGCGAGGAACCCGTAGCCCGGGTGGATCGCATCGGCACCCGTCTCGCGGGCAGCGTCGACGATCGCTTCGGCCCGCAGGTAGCTCTCCGCGGCCGGCGCCGGCCCGAGCCGGACCGCGGCATCGGAGAGCCGGACGTGGGCGGCCTGCGCGTCCGCGTCGCTGAATACCGCCACCGTTTCGATCCCCAGCTCGCGACAGGCCCGGATGATCCGGACGGCGATCTCGCCGCGGTTCGCGACCAGCACGCGCCGAAACGGACGATCCCCCACCCCGTCTTTGCGCAAAGACGCCGGGGCGTCGGCGGTCACAGCGGGATGTTCCCGTGCTTCTTCGGTGGGTTCGTGTCGCGCTTGTCGGAGAGGAGGTCCAGGGCGGCGATGAGTCGGGGCCGGGTCTCGGACGGCATGATCACGTCGTCCACGTAGCCGCGCGCAGCCGCGATGTACGGATTGGCGAATCGCTCCTGGTATTCGGCCACGAGTCGGACTCGTTCGGCAGCGGGGTCCGCCGCCGAATCGATCTCGTCGCGATAGATGACGTTGACCGCGCCTTCGGGACCCATCACCGCGATCTCGGCCGTCGGCCAGGCGAGGTTCATGTCGCCCCGAATGTGCTTGCTGCTCATGACGTCATAGGCACCGCCATACGCCTTCCGGGTGATGACCGTCAGCTTTGGTACCGTCGCCTCGCAGTAGGCGAACAGGAGCTTGGCGCCGTGGCGGATGATCCCGCCGTCCTCCTGGCCGACACCCGGCAGGAAACCCGGAACATCGACAAAGGTCACGAGCGGAACGTTGAAGCAATCGCAGGTCCGGACGAAGCGGGCGGCCTTCGTCGATGCGTCGATGTCGAGCGCGCCGGCAAGGACGGCCGGCTGCTGGGCAACGATCCCGACGCTCCGGCCGGCGAGTCGGGCGAACCCGACGATGATGTTCTGGGCCCAGCCTGGCTGGATCTCGAGGAAGTCGCCGTCGTCGACGATCCGGCCGATGACGTCGTGCATGTCGTAGGGCCGCGACGGATCGTCGGGAATGATCGTATCGAGCGTCTCGTCGCGGCGATCCGTCGGGTCGGTGGTCGAGCCGCGCGGCGCTTCACCGAGATTGTTCTGGGGCAGGTAGCCGAGGATCCGGCGCGCCGTCGTCAACGCGGTTGCCTCATCGGCGGCGGCGATGTGGGCGACGCCGCTGACCGTCGTGTGGGTCGTCGCGCCACCGAGCCGTTCGGCGTCGACATCCTCGTGGGTCACGGCCTTCACGACGTTCGGACCGGTCACGAACATGTAGCTCGTGCCCTCGACCATGATCGTGAAGTCGGTGATCGCCGGCGAGTAGACCGCGCCGCCGGCGCATGGTCCGAGGACGACGGAGAGTTGGGGCACGACGCCCGATGCGAGGGTGTTGCGAAGAAAGATGTCGGCGTAACCGCCGAGGGAGACCACGCCCTCCTGGATCCGGGCGCCACCCGAGTCGTTGAGCCCGATGACTGGCGCGCCGACCTTCATCGCCAGGTCCATGATCTTGCAGATCTTTGCCGCGTAGGCCTCGGAGAGCGATCCGCCGAAGACGGTGAAGTCCTGGCTGAAGACGAACACGTTCCGGCCGTCGATCGTGCCGTGGCCGGTGACGACGCCATCGCCGAGGATGGCATCCGGGTCGTCGTCCCCGCCGCGGGCAGTGACGAACGCGTCGATCTCGATGAACGAATCCGCATCGACGAGCAGGTGGATCCGTTCGCGGGC
>DASUPH010000375.1:0-6545 GCA_036276275.1 Candidatus Limnocylindrales bacterium | reverse complement strand
GAACAGGATCAGCTGGGCATGCCTGATCTCGGACACGTCGACCCTCCCGGCGCTGGCGAAGGGATGGTCCGGTCGGGCGACGAGTATCAGCTCGTCCTCGTAGAGCGGCCGGCTGCGGACGCGTGCGTCGCGAAGCTCCCGGACGATGCCGAGCTCGACCTCGCCGCGGGCCACGAGGTCGACGATCTCCTCTGAATGCCCGGTCCTGACGAGCAGGCGGACGTCCGGGTGCTGCTGCGTGAAGCGCACCAGGATCTCCGGCAGGACGTAGGCGCTGACCGCGGGCGCAACCGCGAGGGCGAGCTCGCCGACGACGCCGTGGGCGAGGCCGCGAACCAGCGAGCTGCCGCTCCGGATCGCCTCCATCGCGCGGTCGGCATGGGGCAGGAAGGCGCGCCCCGCGGGCGTCAGGACCATCCCCGCGTGCGACCGCCGGAAGACGGGTGTGCCCAGCTCCTCCTCGAGCGCCTGGAGCCGCGCGGTGAGTGCCGGCTGGCTGATCGACAGCGCGAGGGCGGCGCGCCGCATGTTCCCCTGCCGGGCGATCTCGATGAACCCTTCGATCTGGGCCAGGAGCATCGTGGTTCCTCCGGTCGGTGATCAGCCTAACCGATCATGGACGACAGTACATTCGATTGGACGGATGGACAACGAGATCGTAAGGTCGGGGCTCCAGCCGCACTGAGGAGTCCCATGGACCTCACCGTCGATCCGCGCAACGCGGTCAACGAGCCTCCTGGCTCGCAGCAGAGCCCCGACGTGAGCACGGCCGGTCTCGCGGTCGACATTGACCGCTCGCTGGTCGGCCGGGGCCGGCGACAGGAGAGCTTCTGGGCCGACTGCGAGTGCCCGGACGACTGCCCCAGGGACCACGGGAACGAGTGACACCCACGCGGCGTTGATCGGAGGGGAGACGGCGATGGACGCATTCGAAACGCAGGTCGCGGCCGTCGATGCGTGGTTCGCGACCGCCCGGTTCGACGGAATCACGCGTCTCCATACCGCCCGCGAGGTCGCCGCCCAGCAGGGCACGATCCAGCCCGACTACACGATCGCCCGAACGGCCGCCGAGGGCTTCCACGCCCGGCTTCGCGAGCTGTTCGTCGAGGGCCGCCAGATCACGACGTTCGGCCCCTACTCGCCCGGCCAGGCCGTGGTCATGAAACGGCTGGGGATCGAAGCCATCTACCTCGGCGGTTGGGCCACATCGGCGAAGGGGTCGCGGGCGGAGGACCCGGGTCCGGACCTCGCGAGCTACCCCCTGGGCCAGGTTCCCGACGAAGCGGCCGGATTGGTCCGGGCGCTCCTGACGGCCGACAAGAACCAGCACTTTGCGCGTGCCCGGATGGACGAACAGGAGCGGCGCGCGACGCCGGAGGTCGATTTCCGTCCGTTCATCATCGCCGACGCCGATACCGGCCATGGCGGAGACGCCCACGTCCGGAATCTCGTCCGTCGGTTCGTCGAGGTCGGAGTCCCGGGCTACCACATCGAGGACCAGAAGCCGGGAGCAAAGAAGTGCGGCCACCAGGGCGGCAAGGTCCTGGTCGGCCAGGATGAGCAGAACAAACGGCTGAATGCGGCGCGCCTGCAGCTCGACATCATGGGAGTGCCGGGCATCATCGTTGCCCGAACCGATGCCGAGTCGGCCACGTTCCTCGACAACCGCAGCGACGAGCGAGACCAGCCCTTCATCCTCGGCGCAACGAACCTCGAGCTGCCGAGCTACCGGGTCGGCTTCCTGACCATCCTCAAGATGCTCCATGACCTCGGGCTGGCGGAGGTCCGCGGTCACCTCCTGTTCGCCGTGCCCGACCAGGAGTACCGGAAGGCCGGCGCCTGGCTCCACCGGGTCGGGCTCGTGACGCGGATCGAGCGAGCCGCCCGGATCGGCCGGGACTCCACGGCCGGCACTCCGCTCGAGAGCCTGCTCGAGGCCATCGATACCGAGTACGCCGAGACCTGGCGGGCGGAAGCCGGCCTCAAGACCTACGGGGAAGCCGTCGCCGATGCCCTCGAATTCCGGGTCGACGAGGGCGAGCGGCTCGAGCTGTCGCTCGACGAATGGCGGACCTTCGCCCGTCACGCGTCCTTCTCGGAGATCCGCGAGAAGGCCGCCTCGCTCGGCATCCAGGTCGCCTGGGATCCCGAGCTGCCCAAGACGCCCGACGGCTACTACCAGGTCCAGGGTGGGATCGACTACGCGATCGCCAAGTCGCTCGCAGCCGCGCCGTTCGCCGACCTGCTGTGGATGGAGACAAAGACCGCGGACCTCGAGGACGCCCGCCGGTTTGCGGAGGCGATCCACGCGGACGATCCGACCAAGATGCTCGCGTACAACCTGTCGCCGTCGTTCAACTGGGACACGACCGGCCTCTCCGACGACGAGATGCGGCGGTTCCCCGAGGAGCTGGGGAAGCTCGGGTTCGTCTTCAACTTCATCACCTACGCGGGTCACCAGATCGACGGCCTTGCCGCCGAGGAGTTCGCGACGGCACTGCGGGCGGACGGGATGCTCGCCCTTGCCCGTCTCCAGCGGAAGTTCCGGCTGCTCGAATCGCCGTACCGAACCCCGCAGACGCTCGTCGGCGGAGATCGGCTGGACGCGGCGCTGATGGCTGCCTCGGGGCGGACAGCCGCGACGAAGGCGATGGGCAAGGGCTCGACCCAGCACCAGCATCTCGTCCAGACCGAGGTGCCGACGAGGCTGCTCGAGGAGTGGCTTGCCGCGTGGGCGAGCCACGGCGATCAACCGGGCAGGATCCGGGTCGAGCTGCGGCCGCACACGGCCGGATCCGACCTCCTGGAGCTGCGAGTGCTGGACGAGCCGGGCGAGACGCTCGCCAATGTCATCTTCGCCAGCATCCAGGATCGGCGAGGCCGGAGCATCCTCTCGATCCGCGACCAGAACACCGCGCCATCGATCCGCCGACGGCGGCTCATGACGCTCGTCCAGCTCTTCCTGATCCATCGCTACCGGGCGGTCTCGCTGCACTACCTCACGCCGACCGAGGACAACCAGTCGCAGACGCGGCGGATGCAGGATCTCGGCATCTTCACGATCGTCCGGACCGAGATCGGGCACATCATCGTCGCGGACGTCGACTCCGAGGTCGTCGGGGCGCTGGTCCGGCCCGACGGGGAGAAGCTCGCGGAGCTGATCCGGAAGCCGCTGCCCCAGGTGGCCTAGGCGTCGGGCGGGTCAGTTCCCGCGGCGCCGCTCGGCCGGGTGACTCGGCGAGGTCGCGGTCAGTCCGGGCGGCGCGACCCACGATCGGAGCGTCTTCATGTAGTTGGCGCGCTCGAACGCGGTCGGGTTCTCGGCCGTGGCGTGGCTCGCACTACCCCGCAGCTGTTCGACCGACTCGTACTCGTGATCGGCCATCCATGTCCGAAGCTCCGCCTCGACCGTCGCGGCGTGCTCGGGGCCGTGCCGGAGGAGGGCCGACGTCATCATCGCGACATCCGCCCCGACCATCAGGCTCTTGACCACGTCCGCCCCGCTGTGGACACCGGAACTTGCCGCCAGCGACACCCCGGGACCGAGTTGCGGCCGAAGGATGGCGATCCAGCGCACGGGCAGCCGTATCTCCCACGGTTGGCTCAGCTCGTGGCGGGGCACGACCTCGAGTGCTTCCAGGTCGAGGTCGGGCTGGTAGAAGCGGTTGAACAGCACCAGCCCGTCGGCGCCGGCGCTCGTCGCCCTGGCGGCAAATTGAGCGAACGCCGAGTAGAACGGGCTCAGCTTGACCGCCACCGGGATCGTGACCGACGAGCGGACGGCCGCGATCAGCTCCAGATCGGCTGCCTCCATCTCGGCCGCGGTCCGGCGCGGATCAGCCGCGACGTGGTACACGTTCAACTCGAGCGCATCTGCTCCGGCGTCCTGGATGAGCCGCGCATAGCGGACCCATCCGCCGGCGCTGGTCGCGTTGAGGCTGGCGATGATCGGCACGGTGGCCGCGGCCTTCGCGCGCTCGAGTCCCGCGAGGTACCGGTCGGCGGCACCGACGAAGGATTCGACGGCCGGGAAGTAGTCGAGCGCTTCGGCGAAGTGCTCGGTCCCTTGCTCGAGGGAGCGATTGAGCTCGATCTCCTCGGCGATGATCTCCTCCTCGAACAGCGACGGGAGGACGATGGCGCCGACCCCCGACCGGTCGAGGATCCGTGCCGTGGCCGGGTCCGCGTTGTTCGGAGCGGCCGACGCGACGATCGGCGAGCGGAGCTCGAGGCCGAGGTAACGGGTGGCGAGGTCCACGCTCACGCCTTCTCTCCTTCGCCGTCATAGCGGTAGCCCGCATCGCTTTCGACCTCGGGCACGATGTCGGGATCTGGCTGGTGGATGCTGGGCACCGTGCGCGAGATGCCCGCGAGCTGCTCGTAGTAGCGCCAGCGCTCATCGGCGTCGGCCTGGGCGAGGGCCGCGAGCTCGGCGGCTCGTTCCGGATTCGTCCGTTGGAGGATGGCGAAGCGCGTCTCTGTCGCCGCGAAGTCGGCAATCGGGATCGAAGGCGCGGAGGAGTCGAGCTTGAAGGGTTTGACACCCTCGATCTCGGATGGGCGGAAGCGGTAGAGCGGCCAGTAGCCACTCTTGACCGCATCCTTCTGGTGCGTCATCGACTTGCTCATGTCGATCCCGTGGGCGATGCACGTGCTGTAGGCGATGACGAGCGAAGGACCGGGCCACGCGTCCGCCTCGAGCAAGGCCTTCGTCGTCTGGAGATCGTTCGCTCCCATCGAGATCTGGGCCACGTAGACGTTGCCGTACGAACGCGCGATCGCGCCGAGATCCTTCTTCGCCGTCCCCTTGCCGGCGGCCGCGAACTTCGCCACGGCGCCGCGTGGGGTCGCCTTGCTGGCCTGTCCCCCGGTATTCGAGTAGACCTCCGTGTCGAGGACGAGGATGTTGACGTTGCGACCGGAGGAGAGGACCTGATCGACGCCGCCGAACCCGATGTCGTAGGCCCAGCCGTCGCCGCCGATGATCCAGACGCCCTGGCGAACGAGGTCGGCCGCGAGAGCGAGCAGGTGTTGAGCGTCCGAGGCACGCGGACCGTCGATCCGCGCGAGCACGTCGCGCAGGTGACCGACGCGCTCGCGTTGGAGCACGATCTCGGCCTCGCTGTCCTGCACAGCCCCGAGGAGCCCCGCAACCAGGTCCGCGCCGAGCTCCGGCTTGAGGCGCTCCACGAGCCGGCGAGCGTGATCGGTCTGAGCGTCGAGCGCCAGTCGCATCCCGAGCCCGAACTCGGCGTTGTCCTCGAAGAGCGAGTTGCTCCACGCGGGACCGCGGCCCGCCGCGTTGACGGTCCACGGCGTGGTCGGCAGGTTGGCGCCATAGATCGACGAGCAACCGGTCGCGTTGGCGACGATCATCCGATCGCCGAAGAGCTGGCTGACGAGGCGGATGTACGGCGTTTCGCCGCAGCCACCGCAGGCGCCCGAGAACTCGAAGAGAGGCTCGAGGACCTGGGAGCCCTTCACCGAATCGACCGGGATCAGGCTCCGATCCAGCTGGGCGATCGACTGGAAGAAGTCCCAGCGCGGTCGCTCGACGTCGCGGTGCTCGGCGACCGGTTCCATGTTGATGGCCTTGTGGCTCGTGTCGGTCTTGCTCTTGGCAGGGCAGACGTCGACGCAGACGCCGCAACCGGTGCAGTCGTCGGGCGCGACCTGGATCGTGAGCCGGTGGTCGAGGAGATCCCGCGAGCGGAACTCCTTGTGGAGGAAGTCGGCCGGCGCCGCCTCGACCGCGGACGAGGGGAAGACCTTCATCCGGATCGTCGCGTGGGGGCACACCATCGCGCATTTGCCGCAATCGATGCAGATCGCAGGATCCCAGATCGGGATCATCTGGGCGATCGCCCGCTTCTCGTACTTCGTCGTCCCGGTCGGGAACGTGCCGTCGACCGGGAGCGCGCTCACCGGCAGCCGGTCGCCGTCGCCGGCAATCAATCGCGAGGTGATCCGGGTGACGAAATCCGGCACGTCCCCGGGCACGACCGGGGTCGTCGGGCGTTTGTTCGTGACGCCGCCCACCGGGACGTGGGCGAGACGCTCCAGGGAGCTGTCGATGGCGGCGAAGTTGCGGGCGATGATCGCCTCGCCACGCTTTGCGTAGGTCTTCTGGACGAAGCCCTTGATCCGCGTGATTGCCTCGGCTGGCGGCAGGATACCCGCGAGCTGGAAGAAGCACGGCTGCATGACGGTGTTGATCCGGCTGCCCATGCCGGCTTCGTCGGCGACCGCGAGGGCGTCGATCACCCAGAAGTCGATCTCCGTGTCGATGAGCAACTGCTGGACGCCGATCGGCAGGTGGTCCCAGACCTCGTCTGGCCCGTACGGTGCGTTGAGCAGGAACGTCGCCCCGCGCTTCGCCTGCTCGAGCACCTTTGTATTGCCGAGCAGCCCGAATTGGTGGCAGGCAATGAAGTCGGCGTCCTCGATGAGATAGGTAGAGCGGATGGGTTCCGGCCCGAACCTGAGGTGCGACACGGTGACCGAGCCCGACTTCTTGGAGTCGTAGACGAAGTAGCCCTGCGCGT